>CAZJJQ010000006.1:0-22003 GCA_964546345.1 uncultured Planctomycetales bacterium | reverse complement strand
GTGGAGGCGGCGCTCCGAGAAGTCCTCACTTTCGGCGCTGAAGCGGTGCGCACTGCCGGGGGGTAGGCGTGCGGGAGCGGGCGCCGGCGAGAGCCGGCGGCGACGGAGCCCTGGTTCGAGTGCCGAGTCTCGTTTTGAGCGCGGCGACCGCGTCGCGCGGTCGCCTGTCGCTCAGGCGGCGGTAGGTTCTTCGCCCTCGGGGAGCCTGTAGCTCCTCCCTTCGATGAGGATCACTTCGCTGTGGTGTGCGAGCCGGTCGATGACCGCCGCCGCGACCGTGGCGTCGTTGAACACGGACGCCCATTCTTTGAAGGCACGATTGCTCGTCAGGATCACGGATCCGCGTTCGTAGCGGCCGGAGATGACCTGAAAGAGCAGATCTGCGCCAAGCCGGTCGATCGGGAGGTAGCCGAGCTCATCGATACAGAGAAGGTCGGGTGAGGTGTAGGCGCGCAGACGCTTCATGAACGTGCCGTCGGCCTGCGCGGCCTGGAGGTGGTTGACGATGTTGACGGCGGTGGTGAAGAGGACGCGATGTCCCCGCTGACAGGCGGTGAGGGCGAGGGCGGAGGCGAGGTGGCTCTTGCCCACGCCGGTGCGGCCGAGGAAGACGACGTTGGTTCTCTTGGCGATGAACTCCAGGTCGAAGAGGGAGAGGATCTGGGCGCGGTTGATGCGCTTGGGGTGGGCGAAGTTGAACGCGTCGAGCGTCTTTTTGACCGGGATGCGCGCATCCTTGAGGCGGCGTTCGACGAGGCGTTCGAAGCGTGCGTCGGCCTCGGCGGCGACGAGGCGATCAAGGATCTCGAGGTGGGAGACCTTTTCCTTCGCCGCCGTCTCGAGGACCTTCGGGTAGATCTCGAGGATCCTCGTCAGGTTGAGGGAGAGGAGGTTGCGCTTGAGGCGTTCCTCGGGCTTCTCGTGGGTCGGCATCGGTGGTTCCAGTGCCCAGGGCGCGGTCGTAGAGCGAGAGATCGATCTCCTCGAGAGTGATGCTCTCGAGGTCGGGGGAACGCGGGAGCGAGAGCGGGCCGAGGGGCGGCGGGCCCTTCGCGCGCCGACGCTGTTCCACGAGGATGCGTTCGACGTAGTCGGCGCCGAAGGCACCAAAGCCTTGAGCGCGGGCGATGGCGGAGAGGACCTCCTCGCGGCCGAAGCGGTCGACGAGGCCGAGGATGCGTCGCAGGTGCCTGTAGAGGGCGATCTCGCTCGTGACGAGCCCCTTCAGGTAGATGGCGGCGGCGGGCCCGAGCGCGGTGAATCGGTGCACGACGGCGCCGCGCTCGCCTCGGCGCTTGGTGTCGACGAGGGCCCTGACATGGGCGGGGTCGACGACGTCGTGGCCCCGCCCCTCGTGGCGCGCGTGGCGCGCGACCTCGTCGGCGCCGAGGTACACGGTGACCTCGGTGGCGGTGGCCTTGAGCGTGAGGGTGCGCCCGACGTGGGCCGGAGGGATGCTGTAGAGGTTGCCCGCGAAGGCGACGCGCCCGAGCGGGCTCGCACGCACGGTGCGGACGATGCGGGTGTCGTAGGGCGCCTGTGGCAGTGGGGAGAGGAGCGCGGCTTCCTCGGCGAGCATGTCGACGGGCCGCCGACGCGTAGCGCGGTGCTCGCGCACGTTGGCGACCTCGTCGAGCCAGAGGCGCACGGCCCGGTTGGCCTCTTCGAGGGAGGAGAAGGAGCGGCCGGCGAGGAAGCTCTGCTTGAAGTACTTGGCCGCGTTCTCGACGCGCCCCTTCTCATTGGGGCGATAGGGGGCGCAGGCGACGGGCTTGAAGCCGTAGTGAGCGGAGAAGTCGAGGAATCGCGGGTTGAGCCGCACGTCGGAGCCGACGTGGGCGAGGACGACGCTGCGGAGGTTGTCGTAGAGGACGCGGCGCACGACGCCGCCGGTGGCGGCGAAGGCGCGCTCGTGGCAGGCGAGGAAGACCTCGAGCTGCTCGCAGAGGGTGAGCTCGGCGTAGAGGACGCGACTGTGGCATAGGACGTAGAGGAAGGCGGAGAGGCGCCGGGGCTTCCCTTCGACGAGCAGGGAGCCGCAGGCTGTCCAGTCGACCTGGGCGGCGTCGCCGGGCGGGAACGAGAGCCGCAGGAATGCCTCGGGTTGGCTCGAGGGCCGGATCGAGCGGACGAAGTTCCTGAGCACGGTGTGGCAGCCGACATAGCCCAGAGCGCGCGCCTCGGCGTGGAGCCGGACCGCGGAGAGCGCGGGGTGCAGCTCGAGCAGAGCTCGCAGTGGCTCCTTGTAGGGATCGAGCTGGGAGGGCCTCGGCGATCGCCGGGCCGGCTCGAAGCGCGCGGACCGCACCGCCTTGCGGACCGTTTTGGGCGCGACGGCCAACTGTCGGGCGATCTCGCGCTGAGAGAGGTGCTCCCGAAGGTGAAGGCGGCGGATCTCGGCCCAGAGCTCGGCGTCCATCAGGCGCTACCCTTTGCGCGGCGCGCCTCGACCTCGCGAAGGATGTCCCCGAACCGGTGCATGCCGCCGACACGCGGGGACGGCGTCAGGCCCGGCAGCTCGAGCACCTGGTAGAGCGGGGCCTCGTAGGCGACCAAGCCCCGCTCGATGAGGCGGGAGCGGATGGCGGCGAGCTGCGCCTCGGGGATCTTGAGCGTCGCGGCGACGCGGCGATCGCCGTAGTAGGAGAGGCCGCGGCCGTCGGCGACGCAGACGAGGAACAGGTAGAGGAGGATCTCCTCGCTCGAGAGGCGATCGATGAGGCCGTCGCGCACGAAGCGGCGATCGATCCAGGAGAAGCCGTCACGCAGGGTGCGGACGCGGAGGGGGTCAAGGACGCGCTTCTCGACGCGGGGGACTCGGTTCATGGCGGGGGGCTCCAGCGAGCAATCGACGGCCCCGAACCTCCCAGGCCTCGAGCGCCCCGGCGATCGCCTTGGGACGGACGGCGGGGTGAAGTGCCGACGCAAGTCCAAGCAGCACATGGAGTTGCGGCATCATCGACTTTGGACGGACGGCGGAGGGAAGTCCCTGCGTAACCCCTTGCGCCTCAACGAGTTCGAGCACGATCGCCTTTTGCCGGACGGCGCGGCGAGTCGCCTCCTCGGTGCGACTCCGCGATCGAGCCAACCGCTCTCGCTCGCGAACCTCGGGTCGCGCCGCCCTCCATGCGCGCTTGGCCTTCGACTCCGCCGACCGGGTCAGGCGGCGCTTCTGCGCGCGCCCAGCCAGGTACGAGGGATGACCGGCAAGCCACGAAGACTCGTTCGCGCCCTGGCGGCGCGCCTGGCAGGACGGCTCCGAGCACGCGTACTGCCGATCCCCGAGGCGCGCGTTGGGCAGGAACCAGCGCCGGCAGAAGCGGCAGGGCCGCTTGCGCAGAACAGCCGCCATCTCGAGGCCTCCTTCGGCGCCCGGGGCGTGCGGCGCCAGGAGAGGAGACCGGGAATGAGACCGGGTGCTACGCGGAGGCCAGGGCGAGGGAGACCCCCACGGAGACGGAGCAGGACCCCGGAGAAGGAGACGCCTCAGACCACGGCGCGACCGAAGGAGACGATCCTTCCCTCAGCTGGCCAAGGGAAGGAGACGGACCCCCCGGAGTGAGGACCAGCAAAGCGCCGAGAATGAGGACCTCTCAGAGCGCCGCTTCCATCGGGGAGACGGACCACTCGGTCCTCCCAGCGCGGCTCCTTGAGCTTGAGCCCGATGGTGAACGCGACGTCGTCGGAGGCGTCGTCGCCGTGGACATCCCTCAGGGCCCAGGCGTAGACGCTGCCCTGGACGTGCCAGCGAGTGTCCTCGGGGCCCCATCCAGTCCGAGAAGTCTTCAGGTCGCTCGCCCTCAGCCTGCCGTCAGGGCCGCGTTCGACGAAGTCGAGGATCCCCTGGACCCCGAGGCCGGCCACCTGGAGTCCCGTCCGGGGATCCGGGACCGGAAGCTCGAACCGGAGGTCGACGGTGGTGATCCGGGCGATCCGCTGCTCGAGGTCGGGGAGCTTCGCGAACGCATCGACGAGTGCCTCGGCGGTGCGGAGGCTGGCGGGCTCGCCCTTCTCCCCCCAGTCGATGGGGACGTCGGGCTTCGAGGACGTCTCGGCCCCCCAGGCCTCGTGGAGCAGATCCTTGGGCTTGACCGTCGCGATCGTGGCCTCGCCGGCGCGGACCTGGTGGACGAGGGTCTTCACGGCGACGTCGACTGCGGAGCCGAGGACGAGAGCCCCGGATCGGGACTCCTCCGGGGCCTTCTCGACGTAGCGGTACGCCCACTGCTGGGTGCAGGTCGCGTACGTCGTGAGTTGGGAAGCGGAGAGCACGCGGAAGGTGGACATGGTCATGTGCCGGGCCTCCCGCCGAGGCGTTGGGCCCCGACGGGAGACGCCGCCTCCTCCTACGCCGCCTCGGACCGGAGCTGGTCGATGAGGCTGGACGCCTCCTTCTTCGTGAGCTCCCGGAGGTCGCGCTTGCCGAACGTCTCCTCGGCGAGCGCCGCGATCTGCCCGTAGGACATGCCGTTCTGTGCGCCGAGGGAGCGGAGGAAGTTCACCTGCTTCGGGCTCGCGAGTCCGTCGTCGCCACGGGGCGCCGCACGGCCGTTCTGGGGCGCGCCGTTGCGGATCACGCGCCCCGGAGCGCGACGCGACGGGGACGCCGACGGACCCGACCGGGGCTCGGCGGGCTCGGGTGCGGGCTCACGCTCCAGCCGCTCCGCGCGGCCGTTGGCGAGCGCCTCCTCGACCCGGGCCTTCGCCTCGGCGGCGAGCGCCATGACGTAGTTGGCGAGCTTCTCGCGGTCGCCGGCGACGTCGGGCGGCGGCTCCGTCTCGAGCGAGACGTGGTAGCCCTCGCTGCTGTACGGCTCGCTGCCGCTGACCTTCTTCTGGAACTGCACGTTGATGCGCATGGCGCACCTCCTGGGGATGACATGCAAAGACACGCAACGATCCCCCGCAGAGCGTGTCGGTGGCGCCGGGTTGGTCGGCGCCACCCGGCGATCCCCACTCCAACTTCGGCTCTTCCGGACTCAGGCCCTCGGAGGCCCAAGAGTCTGGACGATCGTAGTGGCGGGCTTCAGCAACTTGAGTCGGATCGCGATGGCGAACGCTCTGGTGGCGTGCCTGGACCAGCTCGCTCGCGTGGCCCGCACGGTCGTTCAGACACATCGCGCGTACGAGGGCAAGTCGAGGGGGAGCGCGGGCCGCGTCGGGCGGAGGTCGCGAAGCCCCGCCGTCCGCGTCGAGCAGCGTGGCTGCCGAACTCTCGTTCGCGGGTGTCGACTCCGCGTCTCATAGGCGACCCAGCAGCCACGTGATGAACGCCCAGACCAGACCAATCCCGACTGCAGCGAGCAGGCCGTAGAACGCGATCCCCATCAAAGCGCCGAGGCAGCCGAGGGACGCCTGTTGGCCGACTCTCGCGGCCTCTCTTGCGGAAGCGCCGCCGTCGCGTGCGGCCTTTGCGACGACCCTTGCGAACACGAGGATCGCAGTCACGACCATCAGAACCCAGTAGATAGGGCTCATGCAACTCCGCCTGTCCACGATTGGAACTCGACCCACAGGAGGGAGGGGGCGGCGCGGGGGCTCCGCGGCCATGTCCACGCGTTCGTCCCGTACTCGCGTTGGTGGCCGTGGCGCGAACCAGCTGCGTCGCCAGGGGGCGCGTTCGTCGGGTGCTCGGAGCGGCCTTCCGCGTGGACGACATTCGCTCGATTCGCCCGGCCGCGGCCGAGATCGTGGCCCGGCGGCCCCTGAGACCGGCGGGCGTCGTTGAGGGCGCGCGTGTCGTCGCTGAGGAGTCGGTACGCCGCAACCGCGCCGAGGAGAAGGAGGGAAGCCACGACGATGATGGAGAGGATCCTCATGAGTCGGCTTCCTCCGGATTGTTACTCATAGTCTGTCGCCCGATAGTCGGCAAGACACTAGCGTCCGGGGGTGGTCAAGCCGCTGCCCCCTGCCGAGCTCAAGCGCAAACTCGGACAGGCGGTCCAGTGGCTGAGGCACGACCTGGATGTGTCGCAGGAGGAGCTCGCGGCCCGGGCAGAGATCCACCGCACCTACTTGGGCGACATCGAGCGCGGGAATCGCAACGTCGCGCTCGTGAACATCTGCCGGATCGCGGGCGCCCTCGGCGTGAAGCCGAGCGTGCTGTTCCAGCGGATGGGCCTGTAGCAGCGTCGGTCAGGCCGCGATCCACCCCCGCTCGAGGAAGGACACGTAGCCTCCGTCCCCCAGTACGACGTGGTCGGCGACGCGGATCCCCATGAGTTCACCGACGGCGCTCAGGCGACGGGTGAGTTCTTGGTCGTCGATGCTGGGCTCGGGGTCTCCGGACGGGTGGTTGTGGACCAGCACCAGTGCCACCGCCGCCTCTCGGATCGCGACTCGGAAGACCTCCCGGGGGTGGACCAGCGATCCCGTGAGCGTCCCCTGCGAGACGAGGTGCTCCCGGATCACACGGTTCCTCGCGTCGAGCAGCACGATCCAGAACTGCTCGCACCGCAGGTGCCGCATCCGCCCGTGGAACGCCTCGAAGATGGCGCCGCTCGAGGCGAACGCCTGACCGCGCTCGGTGCGGCGCTCGACGAGACGGCGGGCGAGTTCAAAGGCGCCGGCGAGACGCCGAGCACCACCGGGGGGCAACCCCTCCGACACCAACTCGGCCTGGCCGAGGGTCTGGACGCCGCGGATGCCGTGGCGGGCGAACAGGTCCCGGGCGCGCTCGTTCCCCGACACCAGGACAAGCAGATCCTCGACGAGGAGGTCTTCGGGCACCGGGGGTGGCGGCGCCGGGGGGAGCGGAGTAGGCACGGTCTCTCCAAGAAGGACGGTGGCCCGAGTGGCCTACCGAGCGGGAGGGAGGTGGAGGACGGCCGGCGCTGGGCCACTTGGGTCACGCGCCGTGGGAGGGAGCCTGGCTCCCTGCTACGAGGCTCGGCGGGCGGTCCAGGACCGCGGCTCGGGGACGGCATCGGCGGCGGGACGGAGGAACCCGCCCCTCCAGTCGAGCCCGCAGACGCCGCAGATGGCCTCCGCTTGGGCCGCGAGGTCCGCGACGGCCTCCGGCCTCATCGGGCCGACGATGCGTAGCGCCCGGGCGATCGGCTCTCGGACGCGGTCCCAGAAACGGGTCCGGATGCCGAGGTCGTCCTTGGGCATGGTCTTGCGGGCTTCGGTGATCGCCGCGACGAGGCCGCTCCCGGACGGGCGACCGTCGAGGGGGTCGCCGCTCCCGAGGCACGGCCCCGTCCCGAAGACGAGGACAAGCGCCACGAGGTCGAGCAGGGCGGGTACCTGCGGCGCCGGGGGAGTGACCTCCTCCGGGTGCTTCTCGGTCCCGATGTCGACCTTGACGCCGAGAAGGCTCCCGCGGAGCAGCTCGATGGCGCGGATCTGCCGGCGCTTCTCGAGGTCGGCCCGCTTGTCCGCCAGGGACTTCGGGCCGGCGGGCTTGGCTGGGGCCTCGTCCCGAGACGACGGGGCGGCCGCCGCACGGGCCTCGGCCATGTAGGAGACCTCGAGCGTCCGCAGCCGCAGGACGGGGAACCCGCCCCTGGACTTCGCCCGGGGGACAAGGTCGAACTCGCGGTGGACGCGAACACCCTCGGGGACGGGGACGTCCTCGAGGCCGTACGTGGACTCGACCCGGAGGGCGTCGCCGTGCTTGGCCTGGGCCTCGACGATCCGGGCGGCGACGGTCGCTCGGCGCTTGGCCTCGAAGCAGGGGGCGTTGAGGCACCGGTCGCCCATGCTGTCGTCGGCGAAGAGGACGCCTTGGGCGGAGGCTCGGGACGGGCACGCCGAGCAGGCCGGGGTGTTCTCGAGGATCCCAACGGCGTCGCGGTCCCACGCGACCCTCGTGAGGTCGCAGGTGGACCGGGAGAGGCTCGCCCGGAGCTCGGCGGTCGTCGGGATGCTCTCGACGAAGGCGGTCCACTCCTGGAGGACCTCGTCCTGGACGGGAGCGGGGAGCGCGGCAACGAGTTCGAGGTGGCCGACAGGCCACTCGTGGATCGGGCTCTCGGGGTCCGCACGGGCCTGACGCCAGGCGTCGGAGAGCGCCGTGAGGCGCATCCGGCCCCGGACCCAGGACGCGGACTTCCCCAGCACGGCCGCCGCTCGGTCGTAGGGGTGCTTCTCGGCCGAGAACCCGTCGACGAGCTTCGCCACGGCGGCGGCCTCCCGGAGGGGGTCGACCGGCTTGTGGCTGGCGTTGTCCCCGAGGAGGACGGCTAGAGACGCCTGCTCGTCCCCGTTGAGGACGATGCACGGGGCCTCCTTGAGCCCGAGGGAGACGAGGGCCGCGTGCCGGCGGTGGCCGGCAAGGAGCGTGTACTGGTCGCCGTCGGGCGTGACGACGAGGGGCTGGAGGAGGCCGTGCTCGCGGATGCTGGCCGCGAGGTCGGCGATCTCGGACTTCGTGTACTCGCCCTTCGGACGGGCGTTGGAGGGGTGGCGGCGAAGGCCTCCCGTGTGGAGTGTCTCTACCCTCATGTTCAATCCTCTCGGGTTCGCTAGGACACCTACTGCGGCTCCGTGTGAGCCGCGCTACTCTCGACGTGGGAGGTGCTCGCGTATGGCCCGCTCCAAGAGGACGGAGCCCGACGACTCCGATGCGCTCCCTGCGCTGCGCGTCCCCCCTGACGAGGCGACTACGCAGTTGCGTCGTCAGGTGGAGCGCGGCGAGGCGCTCCGGACGGCGGCGGGGCCACGCTCCGAGCCCGAACTCGAGACGTTTCGGAGCGGCTACTACACGTGGCTTGAGTACACAGACACCTTGCTGAAGCGCCTGTTCACGACGCCGCAGCTCGCGGAAGAGTTCTCCTGGACTCCCGGCATCACGGTCCTCGGCCACCGAGAGTCGGTACAGGAGCAGTACCAGCGTGATCTGGAGGGCATCCAGTCGCGTCTCCGCAAGTTGAACTCGATCATCGAACGCCTGCCGCTCTTCGAGTTGGCCCCCGGGGTAACCCCAAGTGCCCCCGCCCCGGCGGGGCTCAGTGGTAGTCGAACGAACGTGTTTGTCGTCCATGGCCATGACGACCGTCGCACGAGTGAGGTCGCGCGTTTCCTGGAGCGCATTGGGCTCCGCGCAGTGATCCTCAGGGAGCAGCCGGACCAAGGGCAAACGATCATCGAGAAGTTCGCCAACCACGCAGATGTTGGCTTTGCGGTGGTGCTCCTCACTCCGGATGACGAGGGCCGTGCGCGGAACGGTTCAGACCTCCTGCCTCGTGCGCGCCAGAACGTAGTGCTTGAGTTGGGCTACTTCCTCGGGCGCCTCGGCCGAAAGTACGTTAGCGCGCTCCGCGCACCTGGAGTTGAGCTCCCGTCCGACTTGGGAGGCGTGCTGTACATCGAACTGGACGAGGCGGGCGCCTGGCAACTGCGTCTGGCCCGCGAACTGCGGGCCGCCGGTGCGCAGGTCGACGCGAGCAAGATCCTGTGACGCCGCAGGTGCGAACCTCCACGGCCGCCCGATCGACTGGTGAGGCCACAGACGCGCCTTCCGCAGCCTTGACGGCTACTGAGCCGCCGACCAGACGCGCCCGGCCAAGGCCGACCGGACGAAGCGCTCGTCGGCGTAGGGCGCGGCCTTCGCCGCACTCGTGATTCCGTTGACGACGCCCCAGACGGTGAACTCGCCCGGGTTCTCAGGCGCGCGCACGAGGTCGGCGACCTCCATCGCGTCCGCCTCGGGCAGGCGGAACTCGCGAACGAGTCGCTGGATAGCGGCCTCACGCTCGCCCGACCCCTCGGGGACGAACCGCGTGGTCCTGGCGACCTCGAAGGCGTCGAGTTCTCCCGTGCTTAGCACCGCGCCCACTTCCTGGAGCTCCTCGCGGAACTCGCGGACCACGCCGACGACGGCGCCGGTGTGCCGGGCACGGCGAGCCTGGACGCCGGTCGCGTCCCAGATCAGGAAGTTCGCGCACATCTCGCGGAGGTAGAACGTCGAGAACCCGAAGGACTTGGCGCCCACCTCGGAGTTGAAGACGACCACGCCCTTGCGCAGCCCGCCGAAGCCGTCGTCGCCGGGCTCCTTGTCGCCGTAGAAGAACGAGAAGGAGTCGCGGTCCGAACGGAACAGCGCGGGCTTCGTGTTGCCGAGGATGTTGGTCCCCCGGGAGTCCGTGTTGATCGTCGGGCGCGCCGGGACGAACCCGTTGGGGAGCAGCCAGCGGTCGATCTGCTCGTAGACGTCCGCGTCCCACACTCGCTCGTAGCGGTCGCTGGTCACGCAGCGGAGCCGGCCACCGTCGACGAGCGCGGTGCGGTAGCGGCGGTTACGCGGGAAGCATCGGTTCATCACCTTCGCCCGAGTGTCGCCGTCGAGGCGCTCGAGGACCGGCATCGGGACCTTCGCCATGCCCGCGAGCTGGCCGAGCGCGTAGTGGGTCAGCCGCAGCGTGGCGTCGCCGAAGTGGACGTGGGCGCCGTCCTCCACGAAGAGGATGCGATCGTCACGGGCGTCGAGCGTGGCGCAGCGCCGCTTCTGGGCGTCGGCGTCGGAACGAAGCGCCTCGAAGGACTCGAAGTGGTCCTCGGGGGCGCGGGTGAAGAGCTGATCCTGCGCGAGGGTGAGAACTGCCACGGAATGCCTCCAAGTTGTGGACTGCGGGTTCTGCTTCAACTCACTGCGAGACGACGAGGTAGGGAGGTCCCCAGGGGGAGGTAGGTCCCCGACGGGGGTAGTCGGACTCCCGAAATCGCTGCGCGGCGGACCTCGCTCGGCCTACGGTCGCGACCAAGGAGGTACGTGCATGGACATCTCGTTCGCCGTTAGCGGGCGGCTCCCGCCCAAGAAGGACGGCGCCAACTCGATGTGGGGCAAGGGCGCCGAGGTCGAGAACCTCGTCGCACTGCGACGCGCCGCGCTCGCGAAGGTCGAGCGGGGGCGTGCGCTCGCGAGGAACATCCGGCTCGAGCTCACGGTCCACGTGGGCGCGGACAACAGCCGGCGCACGGGCGACCTCGACAACTTCGTGACGGGCGTGTGCGACGGGCTCATGGCGGCCGCGGGCGGTACGCCGTGGCAAGGCCACCCTGTCTGGGCCGACCCCAAGAACGACGACGTCCGTCCGGACCGGGTCATCGCGATCGTCGACGACTCCCAGCTGGTCGAGATCGTCGCGCGGAAGGCGGTGGGATCGCCCAAGGCCCCCGGCTACGAGATCCGCCTCTCCGGCGACCTCGCGTAGCGGCGCGCACGTCGAGATGGTGGAAGAGGGGCCCGCGATCGTGCGGGCCCCTCGCCGACACTCCGCTACAGGACGATCCGCTCGGGCTCGACGGCGTGGTCGAGCGCCTGCCGGGCGAGGCGATCGAGCGCCGCGGTGCCGTCGCCCGGGTCGGTCGAGAGACGCATGAGCGCCCCCCACAAGGGCTTGATGCCCACCGACTCGACGTCCCGCAGCCCCTCCACCGGTCGGATGCCGTACAGCCGCTGGACGGCGGCGTACGTGGCGCGCTTCTCGGCGACGCACTCGGCCGAGGTGACCTCGGTCGGGTACTGGCCGTACGCCCCTTCGAGCACGTCCCGCACGCGACGGAGTTCCTTCCGGCTGGCCAGTCCCTGCGCCTCGATGTTCCCGAGGAGGTCCTCGAGGATCCGGACGAGGGGCCGCTTGACCCGCCGGTACGCCTCGTCCAGGAGCGTGGGGTGCGGCACCTCGACGTAGTCGTGGAAGTCCCGGCCTTCCACGTAGCCGGCCCTCAGGAGCTCACGCCGCAACGTTTCCGACAGCCGGACGCCGACCACGCGGTCGCCGTCCTTCGCCTTGACGCACGGTGCGGCCATGCGGGACCAGACCCGCATGAGCCCCGCGAACAGGTTCGCGCTCTCCTGGTGCGGACCCTTAAGCCCGTCCACATAGGACTGCGCGATCCTCGCCACGGACGCGAGGAGCCCCCACTCGCCGGCCTCGACGAGGGCCTCCTGCGCGACGTACTTCCACAGCGTGATGCTGCCCACGTCTCGCGCCGAGCCCGCCGTCTCGAGGACCGCCCTGTGGACGGTCTCGGCCGACAGTTCGTACGGATCGTGGTCCGCCTTGAGCTTCCCGAACGACGCCGGAATGTCCCGGACGCGCTCCTCGGGTTCCACGAACGGCGGAGCCTGCTCGGCGCCCGCGTCCAGCGCCCTGAGCTCCTCCTCCGTGGCCTTGACGTGCGAGACGTAGACGAGGTCGCCGTCGTTGTCCCGGTTCATCCGAGTCAGGCGGTCGAAGTCCGCCAGCACGACGGCGAAGTCCTCCCGGGTGAGGTGCTCCAAGAGCCACCCTGCCTCGGGCGACTCCGCGCCCCGACGCTTGGCGACCGCCAGGGGCTCGACCGACGCCGACCGGATGCCGTCCCGGTTCATCGTCGGCTCCCCGTGGATCGTCCCGCGGAACGGGCGACTCCGATCGGGCACGATCACCCGCTCCCCGAGGCCCTTGACGGCCACGAGGACGCCGTGGAGGCCCGGCACCCGGATCGAGTGGTGATCGAGCGTCGCGTTGACCGCCCGCAGGACGTTCTCCCGCAGTTGGCCGACCGCCTGCGCGAACCGCTCGGGGCGGACGTCCAGACTCCGGACGACCTGGAGCACAGTGTTCACGTACTCCGGGAAGTGGAAGCCGTGCTCGCCCTCGAGTTCGACCTTCCCGAGCGTTGCGAGGAGCACCTTCGCCGGCGGGATGAAGACGCGATTGCCGCCGCGCCCCCTCGCCGTGAAGCCGTCCGGGTTCCACTCGGGATCGAGGACCGGGTGGTCGGGCATGTCGCCGAACGCGAACCTGCGCTCGAAGGCATCCCCCCACGCGGTCTGGAGTTCCTGCTTGGTCCGCTCGGGCACCGACGGGTCCTCCGCCGGCGCCGAGAGCCGCTCCGCCCAGCCGAGCAGCGCGTGGACGACCGGTCCCGGGCTGTCGTCGGTCCGGGCCGCGATCATCCGGTCCATGACGGCCGGGCTCACGCTGTGGAGCGTGGACAGCACGTTGAGGCTCACCCGGTTGCCCTGGCAGGCCATCCGCTCCTCCCCGGTGAAGAGCATACGCACGTCGAGGCGCAACAGGAACGCCCTCTCGAAGTTCCCCCAGAGCGCATCAAGGCTGTGCGCCGAGAGCAGCGCGTTGCTCTTGATGCACGAGGCGTTGCAGACGCCGTCGAGGCCGGGCCACTCGGCCTCGATGTGGTCCGGCAGCCGGTCCACGACGATCGCCGTGCCCTTGAACCCGTGCTCGTGGACCAGCTTCGCCCCGGTGTCGATCCGGGCACGCTCTCGCTTCGTGATCCAGAGCAGGTCGCCGTCCTCCTTGACCGAGAGGATCTCGGTGTCGTGACGTGCGACGCGGTCCTCGAACTCGAGACGCAGGTAAACCTCGCCGCGCTTGGCGTCCCGGATCTCGGGCGCGAGGCAGCGCCGCACCCGTTGGGTGACGGTGCGCTCGCAATCCCGGGCGGCCGAGGCCCGGAGCAGGAACGCTCCGTCCCCGGTCACGGCGTCCACGTAGGGGTCGTCGACGACCAGGATCTTGAGCATGCCGCCCCGGAAGGCGTCGGGCTTGTCGAGCAGCGACCTCGCGAGCAGCTTCTCGGGCTCGAAGTCCGACGTGATGCCCTCCCTGGCGAGCCGGACCCGGCCCCCGAGGGCCTGGTTCTTCCCGCCGAGCCCGATCCAGAGCCCGTGGTCCCGAACCCAGCGCTCGACGGTCTGAAGGTCGACCGGGAGCCGAGCCTGGACCGCCCGGACGACGACGTCGTCGAGCGCGGACTGCCTAGCCGGCCCATCCAGGCCGACGAGGCGCGAGGCAGCCGTGGGCTCGACGACCACGAACTGCGTGTAGCCCTCCTTGGGGCAGTTGAACTGTCGTAGCGCCTGCAGGACCTGGGCGCGTCCGTGGGCACGTGCCGCTCCCCGCAGGTGCCGGTTGACCCACCGCTCGACGCGACGGACCACGCCTTCGGTGTCGGTCTTCTCGACCTCCAGCCCGTCCTCGGTGATGAAGACGAACTCACGGCGGTCGAGCAGCAGGGTGCGACGGCGCACCTCGAGACGGAGAGACTCCATGGTCTCCTCCTTGGGGTGAGAGAAGGCGGACTGCGACGCGACGAGCGCCGCTACCGCCGGGGACGTCCCCCTCGAGAGAGGGGGGTGGGCATGAAACGGAAAGTCCGAATCAGCCCCAGTCCCCGAATCCTCCCCGCCGGTTTCACAACCGGAATCAGCCCCTTAGAGACTCGCAGTGTGGGAAGTTCATGAGTCCGGAAGCCCGGGTTCAGCGCCCTAACGTGGTTGGCCGGCGACTGCTAACATCGAACTCGATCGGCATCGGGCCGGTCACGCTTCCTCGCCCGAAGGACGGGGAGGCCTACGCCAGAGGGAGGTCACTTGACATACAGTTCTGCCAGCCGCGCGGTGCTCGAAGATGCGCTCGCGCGGCTCGGAGGCACTGCGACGGCGCAGGCACTCGTGATGCTGCGGAGCCTCCTCGCGGACGGCCGCTTGGACGATGCTGCTTTGATTCTCAAGGCGTTCGACGAGCGACTGGAGACGCCGGTCGAGGGGATGGGAGACGATGCCGCTCGATGACCTCCAAGTTTGCGCCGTTCGAGGGATACGGCACACGATCCAACTGAGCCTTAACGGGCGTTCCGCCCTTGTGATGGGAGACAACGGGACCGGCAAGACGTCGATCGTTCGCGCGCTCCAGTGGGCGCTGCGCGGAGAGCACGGCCCGATGCAAGCCGCGCCTGCTACGGAAGAGGGATTCCGCGGTCACGTGCTTGAGCCACAGGACAAACCGTTCGTGAGGGTTTGCGTGACGGGGGGCGGGTCGATCGAGGTGCGACCGGGCAGCGTCGTCGCGAATGATGCTGGCGCCGCCTATCGCGAGGCCTGCATTCGCTCGAACTCATTCCTCCTGCGGCGACAACTTCTCGAGATTCTCGAGTCGAGGCCTATCGACCGGTTCAGGTTCCTCGAGTCGTTCCTCGATGTCGGCCAGGCGGACCAGGTCTGGGCCTCGCTTTCGGCACGCGCCGAGGAACTGACCCGCCAAGTGGAGGAGGTCGGCGTTAGGGCCGCAAGACTTATCTCGTCCGTCGCGGCGCTGCTTGCGCCGCCTCCGAGCGATCCCATCGCGGGATGGGACGCACTGGCCACGACTCTTCGCGACCGGGCGCGGGAACTGGGTGCGGCAGTGGGCGCCGCAGCCGGATGGGCCGAGCTAGTACCGGCAATGGACGGTCTGCGTCAGCTTGCCGAGCCTGCGGCACTTGACGCGCGGCGAGTGTCCCTCGCGACTGCCCAAGAAGTGGCACGCGAGATGACGGAGACAGTGTCAGGCGGGACGGCGGCCGCCATGCTCGGCCTCGAAGCGCACAGAACCGCACTCGCGGCGACCCTCACGGACGCCACGATCTTGGACCTCCTCGAGCATGCCAGGCGTCACTTCGCCGCGGGCGCCGGATCCGGGCGGTGTCCGGTGTGCGGAAACGCCGTCGACCGGGCGGCACTCCTTGGCGAACTTGAGCGGCGGCTCGGCAGGATGCGTGAACTCGAGCAAGTGCGAGCGCAACTGCGGGACGCGGCGTCGGAGTGGGAGCGTCGGTGGGGCCTGTTCCTTGGACAGTGTCGGCGCATCGCGGCCGGCCTCGGACACCGCTCGCTGGAAGAGATTACAGGTCGCCCAACTCCTCCGCCATCAGCATCTCTCTTGGCGCAACCGCAGACAGCGGACGGAGCGTCCTTCCTCGCCCGACTGCTCGTGTCGGACCCGGTGGCGATCGAGGGTTGGATGGTCGCACTTTCGCGGTTCCTAGGTGACCACGTACGCGCCGCGCAAGCGCAACTTCCACCCGCCAGTGCAGCGCCGCAGATCCGACCTCTGCTCGCCGCCTTCGATCGTGCCGTTTCCGAGCGGGAACACATCCTCGGCCTCGAGTCTCGCACCGCGCTCGGCCGTCGCGACGCCGCGCGGTTGCTGTCGGTGGCGGAGGCGATCCGTGGGGCGCGTCAGGACTACGCGCGAGCGAAGTTCGACGAGATCGCCGAAGCAGTGGGACGCTACTACAATGCGATCCACCCACCCGAAGCCGCCGATGAGCCGACGGGGCCGCCGACCTTCGCACTTCGCCGGCAGCGTGAGGGCACCGCGTTCGTTCGGGGGTCGTTCAACGGGGCAGAGGTGGCCGACCCGCGCTGGGTCTACTCCGATGGGCACCTCGACACCGTTGGGATCTGCATCTTCCTCGCGCTTCGACGCCACGCGGCAACCGACTCGCGCGACCCGCGCCTGATCGTGCTGGATGACATCGTCCTCTCGATCGACCTGGGCCACGCGCGCCGGCTGATCCTGCTCCTTCGCGACGAGTTCCGCGACCACCAGGTCCTGTTCCTCACCCACAGCGAGTTGTTCGCGCAGTGGTACGAGCGGCTCGTTCCGAATCTGGCCCGCTTCCGGATCGCGAGTTGGACGCTCGAGGACGGACCGCAGATCGGCTCGTATACGAACGCGATCGAGCGGCTCGAGCGCGCGGTGTCGCACGAAACTACGCCCAAGGTGGTCGGCCAGGCGATCCAGGCAGCAATGGATGCGTGGCTCCACGAAGCACGCTACGTGTACCAACTGGCGATCCCCGCGCAGCGTGGGGAGCGCTACGCGATGGGAGACCTCTGGAACGCGCTCTGCTCCGCGCTTCGGCGCGCGTACAGGGCTCTCGGACGAAACGGGGATCAGGAACTCCCGATGCTCGCGAGGCTCGCTGACCTGCCAAGTATCCGCAACATGCTGGCAGCTCACGAGAACGAGTTCGCGCAGCAGTTCCCGCTCACCGCGATCCGAGCGGTCGCGACCGACGTGCTCGGGCTCCTTCGGGCGCTGTACTGCACGGCGTGCTGCTCGTACCTTGAGCCGGTAGGCGATCCGCGGCAGCCTTCGCTCCTCCAGTGCCGCGAACGACATCTCTGCGTACTACCTGTCCCCCGAGCTGGCGGACGTGCCTAGAGTCCCGAGTGCGCGCGATACTCGTCGGCTTCAGAGGGGTGAGGAGTTACCGTGGCTCCGTTCTGCAGTCGTGAGACTCCACGCCCGTGTGCGGACGAGGCGGCCATGGCGGCGGGTCGGCGACTCCGACCACGGGGAAAGTGTGCTACGCAGCACACTGGCGGCGCGCGAAGAGTTTCACGATGCGAGCGAGCTAGGAAGCCCGGCGCGAGACAGGGTGGCCCTGACGGAGTCGCGGTGCGCTCGGCTCGAGGCGGGATGCATCGTTACGCCGTCGAGCCACGCGAGATCGCGAAGCGCAACGTCCACTCCTGCAGCGGGGAGCTCGGGGGCCGAGAGCCTCGGGTCCGGAGCGAGGGCGAGACGGAACTCCTGCTCCCAGCCCCAGCGATCGCGGTCCTTGGCGAACGCGAGATGCACGATGTCGTCCCGCTGTGAGATCCACTCGGAGTCGTGGTTGAGATACCGAACCGCGCCCAGCGCGAGCCGCGGGTCGCGGAGAGTGGCGAGGAGTCCGCCCAACGTCGTGGCGAGTCGAACGTCACCGGGGCCGAGCCTCCATCTCCTCCACGCCGAGATCGGTTGTTGAGCGTCAAGCGTCCAACACGATGCCGCGGTCCGCAGGAAGAGACGCCGCTCGTTGTCGTCGATCGCGTCGGTTCCGGCCCAACGCTCGTTCACAGTGCCGCGGGCCATGTCCTTGAACCAGCGCCGCATCGGCGCGGAGTGCCGGCCTTCCAGCGGATCGCCGTCCTGGTGGTGGTAGGAGTCCAGCCGCGCGAAGTGGACGCGTCTCGTCCGTAGGAGTTGCTCGAGGCGGTGTGCCCCAGTATGACGGTAGACTCGCGTGTCGAGGGGGAGGACCTCTCCGTACCAGCGAGGAGATGCGTTGAGGGTCACGCCTTGAGCCTAGCCACCGGTCCGGACACGCCCGGAGTTGGGCTACCCCTCTCGGCCCGCGCGGCATGAGTCTTCACCGGCGACATGCCGTGCGCTGCTCCGCGTCGGATGAGCGAAAGCCGGACCGGGGCTGCGGAAGCGAGTGCGCACCGCAGGAACTCCGGTGAAGACGCCGCGCGCAATCGAACCGCGGCACATCTACCTGCGGTCCAGCTACTGGCCCCCGGAGGCGACTCGGCCTTGGGGGGCTCCCAGGAGGGCTACGCCCCCTCGCGTAGGGTCGCGACAGGTCGCGCTGGGTCGTCCGAGGGCCTGACCAGATGTTGCGCTTACGGGGCCCTAAGGCCTCGGAAACGCAGGAATCTGGCGGAGGGAGAGGGATTCGAACCCCCGGTGGGTGTTGAGCCCACGCCGGTTTTCAAAACCGGTGCCTTCGACCGCTCGGCCATCCCTCCGCGCGGGGCGACCGGGGGGAGCGTACCCGGGGGAGACGGGTCCGCGCAGCCCCGGCCGCTGCCCCTTCGCGGGCGCGACGGCCGCGTCCCTCCGCGGCTCCTCCCCACTCCTCCGCCCCTCCCACGTCCTCCGGCCCCCGCCCCCCGCGCCCCCCACTGTCCCCCGCCGGGGCCCCGCCGGGGCCCGCCCCCCTACTTCACCCGGTCGAGGAGGGCCTTCGCGATCTTCGCGGCGGACCCCGCGAGCGGCCTCGCCGCCAGGGAGCTCACGTTCACGTACACCGTGACCGTGCCCTTCCGGGCGTTCACGGTCTCGCCGAACGCGTACGCCTCGTCACCGACGTCGGCAACGGGCTGGGAGCCCGTGAAGCGGTTCTTGAAGTCAACCGACTTGGCCGGGTCCCGGTTGAAGATGATCGTGACCGCCGTCTTCGTGGGGTCGCTCGCCAGGGGGAAGTCGCACGACTCGGAGCCGCCCGACGGCTTGCCGGCCCCGACGGCGAAGCCCAGCGCGGCCGTGAGCTCCTCGGGGGTGATCATCTCGCACGGCTTGAGCCGCCGGGGGTCGAGCGTCGCCGACACCGCGCCGTCGGCGCGGCGGAAGATCAGGATCATCCCCTCGGTCGTGAGCGTGAGCCGATCCCCCTCCAGCTTGGCGTCGTAGGTATGCGGCCTCGCCTTCCCCTCAGGGACGCCGTTGCGGGCCTCCGCCGTCGTCGTCAGCTTCCCGCCCTCGTAGGTGTAGGTCCCGACCTCCACGTCCGTCGCGTGGGGAAGCTCGGTACGCCCCACGTAGCGACGGTCCGCGCCGAGCCCCATCGCGATGGACGACCTGCGCAGGCGCTCGGCGCCCTTCTTCGTGTCCTCCTCGAGCACCTTCGCCCCCTCCTCCGGGGAGGTCTCCCACACCTTGAACGCCTTGGCGTAGCCGAACGGAGTCAGCTCCAGGCGCTTGGAGGCCAGCTTCGACTTCCGCTCCGCCTCGGGCAGCGACTTCACCTCCTCCTCCGCCTTCTTCAGGTCGGCGAGGGCCTTCTCGATCTTCTCCCGACCCTGGCGCACCTGGAGCTCGATGGCCGCCGTGACCGTGGGCTCGATGTCCACGCGCCATGCCCCCTCGATGCCGGAGCCCCCCGACTTCGAGCCGCACGCCCCGAGACCCACCGCGAGCAGGAAGGCGAGCGCGCCCGTTCGAATCCGCATGGAGCCTCCACGAAAGGACTTTCGTCCCACTCTCGGGTGCGACGCGCAGGAACGCAAGGGGCCCCACCAGGGGGGGGTACGCGGTTCCGTTCACGGTCCATCGCGAGTCCGTCGGCGGCGACTCCCGCCGCTTCCCCCGCGCATCCAGCTCCCTGCGCGCCGCCAGCTCCGCCCCGGCCGAAGCGCGCCGCCGCCGGTGCTAGACTCCCGCGTCGCACGGAGGACTTGCGCATGGAGATCGTGAAGCGCCCGTCGCGGGTCCGTGGGCTCGCCCTCGCCGCCGCCCTCACCGCGGTTGTCGCGTTCACCGTCAGCTGCGGCAAGGACGACGCCCCCTCGACGGGGCCGGCCGGCAAGGCCCCGCCCCCGCCGGCTGCGGGTGCCCCCGCCGGCGGCGGGGCCCCTTCCGCCGCGGGCGCCGCCCCCTCCGCCCCCGGCGCCCCCGGCCTCCCGGATGGGTTCCGCTCGAAGGACCCCGCCGTCGCGGGGCCGGTCGTGTTCGCCGAGCTGGCGCGCTTCGGCGCCGAGGGCGACGTCCTCGCGTTCCTGCGTCTCCTCTCGGCGGCGAAGGCCGCCGAGGCGCGAGCGAAGGTGGCCCGCGACCTCGAGGGCTTCCGCGCCGACCCCGCCCGCGCGAAGGCCATCCAGGAGCGCATGGGGCTCTCGAAGAGCCCCGCCGAGATGGACGTGGACGAGTTCCTGCGCGCCACGTCGGCCACGCTGCGCAAGTCGGGCGCGTCCGCGACGATCTCCGCCGACCGCATCGGCACGACGTACGTCTCCGCCGCCGCCGAGGGCCCCGGCCCCGACGGCGCCCCGCGGCTCGTGGTGCGCGCCACCACGAACGACACCGCGGGCGTCCCCGTCACGCGCGAGACGATCTTCGTGTGGGACGACGGCCGCTGGGCGTTCGACATCGAGGCGACGCAGGATCGCGCCATGCGCCTCGAGCAGCGCATCCCCATCCCCGACACGTCCCCCAACGCGTTCGCCTTCGCGGGCGACGCGATCGTCGTCGCCGGCAAGGGCCTCACCCGTGCCCCGCTCGCCGCGGGCCCGGCCCCCGCCGCCCCCGGCCTCCCGGGCTGGTTCGGTCGCCTCGTCGTGACCGGCACGCACGTCCTGGCGCAGGGCGACGCCGGCTGGCAGCACTCCACGCTCCCCGACTTCGCCCCCTCGAAGGTCACCCTCCCCGACACCGCCAACTCCGTCGACGTGATCCCCGGCCAGGCCGTCGCGCTCGCCGCCTCCCCCATCGCGGTGTGGCGCATCGATCTCGAGACCGGCGCATTCACGAAGCCCCTCACCTTCGAGGAGAGCGCGCCCGGCCCCTCGCTCGCGCGCGCGCTGCCCGGCAACCGCGTGCTGCTGCGTCTCGGCCAGGAGGACGTGCTCGAGGCCCGCGATCTCGACGGCGGCGCCCGCGCGTGGGTCGTGCCCCTCGGCACCCGCTCCGAGCGCGACGAAGTCCACGTCCACGTCGGCGGCGACGTGCTCGCCGTCGCCACCGGCGAGGAGGTCCAGCTCTACGGCGCCACCGACGGCCGCTTCCTCCGCAAGATCGCCGGGGACCGCCGCGTGGAGGCCCTCGCGGTCTCGCCCGACGGCGCGCTCGTCGCCGTGGACACCGTCACGACGACGATCTACCGCACGTCCGACGGCGTCGCGGTGCGCGAGCTGTCCGTGAGCTCCGGCAGCGTCTCGCCGCCGCTCGCGTGGATGCCCACGGGCCACCGCCTCGCCGCGTGGCTCCGCATCGGCACGACCCGCGAGCAGGAGCAGAGCTTCGTCGGGATCTACGGCTTCGACTGACGCCGGCGGCGCGCGCGCAAGACGATCACGCCCCCGACGAACGCCGCGAGCGCGGCGAGGGTGGCGGTCGCGCCGAGGAGGGGATGGGTGGCGGTGCGGGGGGAACGATCGCGGTCCGAGGGAGGGGTGGGGGCGGCGGGGGCGGGAGGGGATTGCACGCCGCCCGAAGCAGGAGGCGCGCCCGAGGCGGAGGCGGGAGCGGCACCCCCCGCGGGTGTTCCCCCCTCGGACGCGGGCCCGGCCCCCGTACGCCCCCTCATTCCCGGAGCGGGATCGCTCCAGTGGGTCCAGTCGCGGCGACGCAGCACGGTCGTGACGCCCCGCAGGCGGGCCTGCAGCTTCGCCTGCGCGAGCGCCAGCCGATCGGCCTCGGGACCCGGCGGGGTCTCGCGTTCGACGGCGGCGAGGAAGTCGTTCACCGTCGCCAGCATGTGCAGGTCGGCGGGACGGCGCGCCTGGTCGAGGAGTTCGAGCATCGCGTCGCGGCGGCGGGCCTTGCCCTCCGGGCCCGCGCCCTCGGCCTCCCAGGCGGCGACGTCGGCGTAGATGCGCTCCCGGGCGGGGCCCGCGTCGAGGAGGCGCGCGCCCGCGCGGGCGGCGGCTTGGAGCGCGGCGACGGGGAGCTTGCGTTCGTAGGCGTGCGCGACGAAGCCGGCGGCGAACGGCGAGAGGCGGGGGGCGAGGGAG
>CAZJJQ010000005.1:0-23894 GCA_964546345.1 uncultured Planctomycetales bacterium | reverse complement strand
CGGCGCGCGCCGGGCCCGCCGTGCCCGGGAGAGGCCTGTGCCCGGGAACGCCGGGTCGGGCGGCCCGGAGCGAAGGGCTCCGGGTCGCCCGCGGCGACGCGTGAATGAAGTGCTCGAGGTCCTACTTGCCGCTCGCGCCGTTCCCCTCGGGAGGGCTCGGAGGCGCGGTCGGAGGCTTGGGCGGCTCGTAGTGGTAGAGGAGGTAGCGCGTGACCGCCTTCATCTGGGCCACGGCGACGTCGTCGTTGGTCGCACCCTGCTGGAAGCGGGCGCCGCACGGCAGCTGGGGGTAGGTGACGCTGATCGAGTCCGGCGGCGGCAACGGCTTGCCGCGCTTCGACTTCCCGGGCCAGAATTGCACCATCTTCGTGCCGTTGATCTGGTTCTGCGGGTTGATCAGGAGCTCCTCGACCCAGTCGCGCCGGAGGCGCGGTCCGGCCAGCGTGAACGGCGGGGCGACGCCGCCCTCCTCCGGGTCGGCGCCGTACGTGCCTTTCGCGAGGTGGCACTTCGCGCAGTTGAAGGCCTCGAACAGCGCCTTCGCCTCCTCCCGCGGGTTGTGCACCGTGACGGGCGTGCCCTTCACGTCCACCGTGACGGGCTGCGGGTAGGGCGTGTCGTCGAGCGGCGCGTCCTCCGCGTCGGTCCACATCCGGTCCTTGCGGCCGGCGAGCACCAGGAAGTAGTCCACGAGGGCCGCCGCCTCGTCGTCGGACAGGCGGAACAGCGGCATGCGCTGGATGACCTGCGGACGCAGGTCGTGGGGCTGCTTGAGGAACTTGAAGAGCCAGTCGGCCCGGGTCCGGTTGCCCTGCCCGTAGAGGTTGGGCGGCAGGAGCGCCAGCTCGAGGCCGCGCGCCCGCTGGTCACCGACCGCGTAGCCCTCCTTGCCCTCGATCGTGTGGCAGGCGTTGCACCCGTATCGGGACACCACCGCCCGTCCGGCGAGCAGCGCCTGGCTGTCGCGGGTGGCCTTGGGGAGCGCCCCGGCCTTGATCGGCTCCTTCACGAGGCCGAGCACCACCGCCGTGACCGCCGTGCGGTCCTCCGCGCGGAAGTTGAACTTCGGCATGCGCAGCTTGTCGGTCCAGCTGGGCTTGAAGCGGCCCTTGTCGAAGAGCCGCGGCTCGCGCAGCTTCGCCTCGATCCAGCTCCAGCGGTTGTGCTCCACCTCGTGGTGGTCCAGGATGCCGAAGTCGAAGCGGTGGAGGTCCTGGCTGCCCTCCTCGGTGAGCTCCTTACCCACGGGCTGGCGGTCCTCGAGCCCCGCGACGTCGTGGCAGCCGAAGCAGCCGCGGAAGGCGAGCAGGTGATCGCCCACGTCTACGAGCTTTTGCTCCAGGGGGAGGCCGCCCAGGTAGGCCCGGGCCGCCTCGACGGTGATCCCCTTCGTGGGGTCCTTCGGGTCCCGCTTGCCCATCCACTCCATCCAGAAGCTGTCGAGCAGCTCGTCGTGGAGGGGGGACCACTCGCCCGCCGCGCCCGGGTTCCGCATGGCGTCGAACGCCTCGTCCTTGAACGAGAGCAGGTAGGCCACGAGGTCGGCCCGGCGCTGGTCGGCGCTCCGCACGACGGTCTTGCCGTCCGCGGCGAGCTGGTCCTTGAACCGGTTGTAGGGCATCCGGGTGACGATGTTGTAGTGCCTCGGGTCCGCGAGCCAGGCGTACAGCCACTTCGGGTTCACCTTGCTGCCCAGCGCCGTCAGCCGCGGCCCCGCCGGCAGGTCGCCCGTGGCCGTGAGGAACCGCTCGAGCGAGTCGGGGACCCGCTGGCCGTCGGCGCCGAAGCGGCCGGGGCCGACGTGGCAGGCGAAGCAGTTGCCCTGGCCGTAGAAGAGCTCGGCGCCGAGCTTCGGGTCGCCGGCGGGAACGTCCTTGTACTCCTGGGCGCGCGACTTGCTCTTCGCGAAGAGCGCCTTCACGATCGCCACCTGCTCCACGTCCATCTGCGCGAGGTCGCGCGCCGTGGGCTCCTGGACGAGGGGCACGTCCACGGGCTTCCCGTCGGGGCCCAGGACGAGCTCGAAGTGGTCGTTCCTCTGCGCCTGCCGCCAGAAGGACGGCATGCGCGTGTCGGGGCGGTACCGGTTCGGGCTCGACAGCCAGCGGACTGTCCACTCGGGGGTGGTCTTGTCGGCGAGATGGGTGAGCGGCGGGGCCACCTTCGGCCGGCCCTCGCTCGTCAGGGCGCCGCGGGGAGGCCGCGCGACGTCGCCCGGCACGCCCACGTACTCCTTGCCCCAGCCCACGGGCGCGAAGCCCGGCGTGACGGCGAGGCCCTTGATCACGTGACAGCCCTGGCAGCCGTACTCGCGCACCCGGTCCAGGCCGGCTTCGAGGACGGAGGGGTGCCAGGCGCCGTCCACCTCCGCGGTCGTCTTCTTCGGGTTCGGCGCGGTCGGGCGCTTGGCCACCTCGTCCGTCGGGTTCTCCTTCACCGGAGGCTGGACCAGCAGCTCGGGCTTGGGCGCGTACGGGAGGCCCGTCATGTGGCACTTGAGGCACTGCCCCTGGACGTAGTCCATGGGCAGCATCGGGAAGTCCACGTACTCCTGCCAGGCCCAGCCGTGGGCGGCCTTCCACGCGTTGCGCTCCTCCTCGGAGCCGGGCGAGTGGGCGGCGCGCGCGAAGTCGAGGCGGCGGCCGACGCCCGCGTGGCAGACCGTGCAGCCGGTCTTCTCCATCGGGTGCTTGCTGTCGGCGCCCACCATGAGGGCGAGATGCGGGTGCGCCCACTGCACGGGCTCGAGGCGGAAGGCGGACAGCAGGTCCTTGCCCCCCGTCGCCTTGCGGAAGCTCTCGAGCCCGGCCTGCTCCTGCTGGGCGGGGGAGAGGCCATCACGGGCGGCCGCGGCCACGAAGGCCGCCACCACGTCCTTCTTCTCGAACAGGGGCTGGTCCGGGTTGACCACCGGCGTCGTCTTGTCCGCCGGCGGCGGCTCGGTGAAGAGCACGGCGTGCCCGCCCGACAGCCACGCGCGCAGGGTGCCCGGGGCGGTGCGTTGCGCGAGGGACGGGCTCTTCTCGAGCTGCTTCCAGACCTTCTCGCCGAGCCGCATGCGGAGGAAGCCCGTCAGGAGGCCGCGGATGCCGATCGTCGTCGCGTCGCCGGCCTCGGACAGGAGGGGCTTGTCGATGCCCGCGTGACACGTCATGCACATGTCCACCTTGGGCGAGGTGGCGAAGACCATGTCGTCGTGGATGTCGGCGAGCACCACCTTCTCGATGCGGATCGAGGGGTTGATGATGTCGGCCAGCGGCATGTTGCGCCACTGGTCCTTCTCGACCTTGGCGCTCTCGGCGCCGGCCTGGGCGCCGGCCTTCTCGACCTTGGCCAGCAGGGCCTCCTGCTTCGAGCGCAGCGCGGTCAGCTCGCCCCGCATCGAGGCGAGGGCGTCCTTGGCCTTCCCGAGGGCCACGAGCGCGGCGATGCGGCGCTTCTCGCCCTCCACCTGCGTCGTGGCGAGCGCGTCGATCTCGTCGGCGAGCTTCGCGGCCCGGGCCGCGTCCTTGTCCTTCAGCGCCATCTCGTAGGCGTACTTCCGTTCGGCGTACGCGCCCTTGACGGCCTTGATGTCGCGGTCCGCGATCGCGACCAGGGTGGTCTGCTCGGTCACCTCGGCCTCGAGGCGCGCGAGCTCCTCCGCCTTGCCCTTCTCGGCGAGAGCCCGCTCGGCGAGGGCGATCTGGGCGCGCAGGTCGCGCAGCTCGGCCTGGACCTTGCGCCCCGCCTCGTCGCCCTCGTCCCGCGGGCGCAGCTCGCGCTCGAGGAGCTCGCGCTTCACCTCGAGGAGGCCGGCGTGCCGCTCGAAGAAGTCGCGCTGGACCGACTTCCACGGGCGCGCGAAGTCGCCCGCGAGCATCCACACGATGGCGCCGACCAGCGCGGCGCTGGTCGCGAGGAACCACAGGTTGAGGCGCCCCGGCGGGTAGAGCGTCTCCTTGTCCCGGTTGATCTGCGGCATGGAGCGTGCGTTCCCTTCCCGTCGCGACCTAGATGTTGAGCAGGATCTCGGGCAGGTAGACCACGTACTTCAGGTTGAGGAACCAACGCAGGATCATCTTGATGGGCAGCGCGGCCATCAGGAGCCCCAGGTTGACCACCACCCCGAAGCGGATCGCGCCGAGCTCGCGGAAGAGCTTCTTGCCGACCGTCGCCGCGATCAGCACGGGCAGGATGCCCATGTAGAAGATCACGGCGAGGAAGCCCCAGAGCTCGCGGGTGAGCCAGAACTTGGGCTCGCGCGTCCCGAGCAGCTTCACCCACACGATCTCGGACAGGTTGACGTTGTTCAGCTCGGCGACGTAGTTGGCGTCCCAGTCTTTGAACAGGCCGAAGAAGTTCCAGCCCGGGCCTCGCAGGAACGTGCCGATGAAGGCGAGGAGGACCCAGAGGATGAAGAAGCCGAAGCAGAAGACCGTGATGGCGGCCTTGCGCTCGCGGAGCGTGTAGTAGCCGTTCCCCTTCGGGTTGCGGTCGATGTAGGGGATCGCGATGAGCCCCATCATGATCGTGCCCGGGAGGCCCACGCCGGCCCACCACGGGTCGAAGTAGACGAGGATCTCCTGGAGCCCGAGGAAGTACCACGGGGCCTTCGACGGGTTGGGCGTGCGGGCCGCGTTGGCGGGCTCCTCGAGGGGCGCCCGGATCAGCACCGACCACGCCACGAGGACCACCGTCGCCACCACCATGGCGATGAGCTCGGTGTAGACGAGATCGGGCCAGACGAGGACCTTGCGGTTCTTCTCCGCGGCCTCGCGCGGCGGCTCGCCCGCGGCGAGCCGGGCGTCGTTGAGCACCGCCTGCCGCATCGCGAGCCAGTAGAGGTAGCCCAGGGCCGCGATGATGATGACGATCGGGATGTTGTCCGGCTTGCTCAGCGTCTCGGCCACCTGGTGGTGCGTCGCCGCGTACACGCCGAACAGCACCAGGAGCAGCCCGATGCCGGCCGCGACCGGGGGACGCGTCCAGACCGAGGCGAACTGGATGCTCGCCAGGAACAGGGCGATCGCCACGAAGAACAGGACCCTGGGGTCCGTGAGGAAGTTGACGAGGTTGTCGATCATCGCCATGGCGACGGTGCTCCCGGGGGCCTACAGGGGCCCGCTGATGCCGCCGTCCTTGCGGACGCGCCAGAAGTGCACGGCCATGAGGATCATGGCCATCACCGGCACGGCGATGCAGTGGAGGACGTAGAAACGGAGCAGGGTCTGCTCGCCGACGAACCGCCCGCCGAGGAGGGCGTAGCGGATGTCCGCGCCGGAGTGGACCAGCTGGATCCCGTCCACCTCGAGCAGGTTGGCGCCGGGGCCCTCGTGGCCGATGACGGGGTGCGCGCGGGCCATGTTCGTGCCGACCGTGACGGCCCAGATGGCGAGCTGGTCCCACGGCAGGAGGTAGCCCGTGAAGGAGAGCAGCAGCGTCAGGACGAGCAGGACGACGCCGATGCCCCAGTTGAACTCGCGCGGCGGCTTGTACGAGCCGGTCATGAAGACGCGGAACATGTGCAGCCACACCGTGATCACCATCGCGTGGGCGCCCCAGCGATGGATCTCGCGCATGATGCCGAGGGGCACGTCCTCGCGCAGCGCCATGATGTCGCTGTAGGCGCTGGCCGCCACCGGGCGGTAGTAGAACATCAGCAGGATGCCGGTCACGGACTCCACGAGGAAGAGGAAGAACGTGAGCCCGCCCATGCACCAGGTGAACGACAGCCGGATGCCCGACGCGCGCGCCCGCACCGGGTGGAGGTGCAGGAACACGTTCGAGAGCATGACCATCGTGCGGTTGCGCGCGGTGGTGGGCGGCCCGTGGCGGAAGATGCTCTTCCACACCTGGGACCCGCGGAGCCAGTCGCCGGCCTGCTTCAGCATCGTTCTCGTCTCCCGGCGTCAGGCCTTGGCCTGGATGTAGAAGGCGGGCGCGTCGCACGTCGCCAGCTCGACCTGGCACTTCTGCGTCTTGTCCACCACGAGCACGCCCGTGGCGTCCACCGTGACCTTGAAGCGCTCGAGGGGGCGGGGCGTCGGGCCCTCGAAGTTGACCCCGTTCATGTAGTAGCCCGAGCCGTGGCACGGGCACTTGAACTTGTTCTCCGCGCTCAGCCAGTTGGGGGTGCAGCCGAGGTGGGTGCACACGGTCGAGATGGCGACGATCCGCCCCTCCGTGTTCACGATCCAGACGGCGTTGCTCTCCTTCCAGCTCTCGTCCACCGTGTCCTTGGCGAAGGTCTCGATCGGGGCGCAGCGGAAG
The DNA here is from genome assembly GCA_964546345.1 of uncultured Planctomycetales bacterium. Classification (GTDB taxonomy): domain Bacteria; phylum Planctomycetota; class PLA2; order PLA2; family JAEUHO01; genus JAYTCP01. The sequence goes on along the minus strand of CAZJJQ010000005.1, from coordinate 17,642 downwards.
ACCTGCGGCTTCTCGAAGGAGACGTTGGGGAAGAGGAAGCGCACGAGGCCGAGGGTCCCGACGCCCCCCGCGGTCGCGAAGGCGCCCCAGCCGAGGAACGCCGTGCTGAAGAGGCCGCGCCGCGTGAGGGTCAGCTTGGGCGCCTCGGCCCCGGCCACCCGAGCCACCTTGTCGGGGGCGGACGGGACCTTGCCCTCGACCGGGAAGTCGTAGGGCCAGGGACTCGGCCACTGGACCGGCGCGTCCTTCTTCGGGTCGTCTGCCATGTCGGATCCTCTCGGCGGGCTCTAAGGAACGCAGGCGGGCCCCGGGGGGGAGCCTCTGCGGGCGGTCGTCTTACTTGGGCTTGCCCCAGGCGTCGAGGGCCTCCCGCGCCGCGCGCTGGACGTAGGCGTCCGAGTCGCCGGCGGCGAGGGCCTCGATACGGGGCTTGAGGCGGTCGATCCCCAGGGACGACACGCCTCGGATCGCGCTCACCAGGGCGGCCTGGCGCGCGCTCTTCGGGATCCCGAGGCCCTCGTGGGCCGCGGGATCCAGCGTCTTCTCGAGCTCGCCGAGCCCGACGTCCTGGCCCCGGCGGGCGAGGAAGGCGGCGGCGTTCACGCGCACCTCGAACCGCGCGTCGGACATCGCGCCGAGGAGGGCCTTCGTCGAAGCTTCCCCGGGGGTCCCCCCCAGGCCGAAGACGGCGATGTTGGCGATCGGCGTGTCCGTGTCCTTGGTCAGGTCGGCCAGCGGAGGGACGGCTTCGGGGGCACGCAGGTCGCCCAGGGCGTAGGCGATGGCGAACCTCAGATCGGGATGCTCGTCGGTGCCGCCCGCCGTCCGCAGGTGCTTCACGAGCGGCGTCACGAAGGCCACGTCCCCCACCGCGCCGAGCGCCAGGGCGAGGAACCGCTTCCGGTCGTCGGTGCCGTCGGGGAACGCCCCCTCGAACGCGCGGACGAGCTCGGCGCGGAACCCGGGGTCGGCGTAGAACGGGGTCTTGACCTTCCCCGCCTCGACGTCGGCGCGCTCCCGGCGCAGCCGCTCCGCCAGCTGCTGGGCGGCCTGCTTCTGGACGTTGGTGCCCCCCGTCTGGATGTCTACGAGGAACTCCTTCGGGGACTTCTCGGCCCCGCCGATGGCCCCGAAGAAGAGGAACACCCCCACCGACGCCAGGACGATCAGCAGGGGGAACAGGAAGAACTGGAACAGCAGGGCGGACCGCCGGGTCGTGCGATCGACCGGCTCGCTGCCCTGGAAGATCGGGTCGTCGCCGCTTCCCGACGCGGCACCCGTGGATCCGACCGCTTCGGTGGCTCCGTCATCCGTCGTCGCCCCGTCCCCGCCGGGGCCGGCGCTCGTGCCGCCGCCAGTGCCCACGCTCCCGCCCTCGGGTCCCGTCGGACCCGCCCCGGGGGCATTCGGAGGGGCGTTGACGACCATCATGCACACGGTTCCAAGGGACGCGGCGGCCACAGGGCCGAACGCCGCGAGGCAGACCACCGCGATGCCGGCGACCGGGTCCGGGCCCGGGCAGGTCGCGCGAAGGATAGGGGTCGCGGGGGGGCCGGCCAAGCCATTTCCGATGCAATGCAACACCTCCGCCCCCTTCGGCCGGAACCGCCGATTCCGACGCCCTCCCGGAGGCCGACGCGTTGCGAAACGGGCGGGGATCGCCTCCCCCGGCCGCCGCCCTGGCCCCCGCCGCCCCCCGAAGCCACGTTGCCCCCTTCGGCTCTGCCCTCCACCGCCCGGACAGGACGGACGCGGGGACGCGCCCGGTGGGAAGATCGGGGCTCCGAGGGAGATCGCCCATGACGCGCCGCCCCCACGTCGCCAGCCGCCTCATCCACGGGGAGAACCGGACTCCGAAGTGGGACTTCTCCCACCACGTCGTCCCCCCCATGCCCTCGAGCGTGACGTTCCGCCTGACGTCCGCAGCCCGGGGTGCCCAGGGGTTCGCCGAGTTCGCCGCCCCCTCGAGCCAGCGCGGGAAGCACCGCCCCATCTACATCTACGACCGCCTCGACGAGCCCATCCGGGGGATGCTCGAGGAGAACCTCGCGGCCGCCGAGGGGGCCGCCACCGCGGTGACCTTCGCGAGCGGGATGGCGGCCGTCTCCGCCGCTCTCCTCATCGCCCTGAAGGCCGGCGACGAGGTCCTCGCCCACCCCACCCTCTACGGCTGCACCCACAGCCTCCTCACCGGCTGGCTGCCGCGCCTCGGGATCACCCCTCGGTTCGTGGATCTCCTGCGCCCCGAGCGGATCGCGGGCGCGGTCCGCCCCGCGACGCGGGTGGTCTACCTCGAGACCCCGGTCAACCCGACGCTCGAGCTCCTCGACCTGGCGGGAATCGCGGCGGCCCTCTCCCGGATCAACCGCACGCGGCGGAAGGACCGGCGGGTGCTCCTCGTCGTGGACAACACCTTCGCCACGCCCCTCGGCCAGCGCCCGCTGGAGCTCGGCGCCGACCTCGTGGTGGCCAGCCTCACGAAGCATCTCTCCGGCTTCGGCACCGACCTGGGCGGAATGGTTGCGGGTGGCAAGGAATGGGAGCGCCCCCTCTTCCTCGTTCGCAAGGACTTCGGCGGCGTCCTCGCCAGCAAGAACGCCTGGCCCATCCTGGTCTACGGGCTCCCGACCCTGGCCGTCCGTCTGAAGGCGCAGGAGGTGAGCGCCCACGAGATCGCCCGGTTCCTCGAGGGCCACCCGAAGGTCGCCCGCGTGCTCTACCCCGGCCTGCCTTCCTTCCCGCAGCGCGAGCTGGCCGAACGCCAGATGCGGGATCCGGCGGGTCGCTTCGCCCCCGGCACCCTCCTCTACTTCGTGCTGAAGGGCCCCCCCGCGCGCGCGCGCAAGGCGGCCCAGCGGCTCGTCGATCACGTCGCGAACGCCGCGTACAGCCTCACCCTGGCCGTCTCCCTGGGCCACGTGCGCTCCCTGATCGAGCACCCCGCGAGCATGACGCACGCGGCCCTCGACGCCGAGGCCCAGGTCCGCGCCGGCATCGACCCCGGCGGCATCCGGCTCAGCGTCGGGCTCGAGGACGTGCGCGACCTCATCGCCGACCTCGAGGCGGCGCTCGCGAAGGCGTAGGACGCCGATCCCGCCCGGGATTCATGGGGGCGGCGGGGGCGCGACCCGCCCGAGTCGCCTACTTCGGCGCGGAGGGCGTCGCCCCCGGCGGGGCGGCGGGCACGCGGACGGGCTCGTGGTGCGACCACCACCAGAAGAACGCGGCGACGCAGCCGATCAGCACGATGACCGTCGTGAGGTAGGTCGTGACACGGAGCGCCTTCGGCTCGGGATCCACGGGATCCTCCTCGGGACGGGCCGCCGTCAGCCTACTCCCGCCGACGCGATGGCGCGCGGACGGAAATCAGCAGTACGGAGGCGGCGCAAAAACCTCCAATCGGGCCCTCGTGGACTCCCCCGCCGGGAGCGGCGGCCGAGCCCGCTCGGGGGTGATTGCGCCGCCTCCGGACCGCGACGTCCGGGCGGCGACAGGGCGGCGACTGCACCGCGCCGGGGTGGAGCGCCGCGTACAGCACCCGCAGGTCGGAGGCGAGGTCGGCGAACGCCTCGGGGGTGAGCGCCTGCGCGGCGTCGCAGAGCGCCTCCTGCGGCCGCACGTGCACCTCGACCATCACGCCGTCGGCGCCCGCCGCGCAGGCCGCGCGCGCCATGGGCGCGACATACTGCGAGACGCCGGTGCCGTGGCTCGGATCGACGATCACGGGCAGGTGCGAACGGGCGCGCACGACGGCCACGGCGGCGAGGTCGAGCAGGTTGCGCGTCGCGGGATCGAAGCCGCGGATGCCGCGCTCGCAGAGGACCACGTTCATGTTGCCCTGGGTGAGCACGTACTCCGCGGCCAGCAGCCACTCCTCGACCGTCGCGTCGCGCCCTCGCTTGAGGAGCACGGGATGGCCCGACTTGCCCACCTCGATCAGGAGATCGAAGTTGGACATGTTCCGCGTGCCGATCTGGAGCATGTCCACGTTGCTCACGCACGCCTCGACGTGGCGCGGGTCCATCACCTCCGACACCGTCGGGATCCCCACCGCGCGGCTCGCCTCGCGCAGCATCCGCAGGCCCTCGAGCCCGAGGCCCCGGAACGCGTACGGGCTCGTGCGCGGCTTGTAGGCGCCGCCGCGCAGGATGCCCGCCCCGGCCGCCTTCACGGCCCTGGCCGTCTCGAGCAGGGTGTCGTAGGACTCGACCGCGCAGGGCCCCGCGATGAGGGCGAACCGGCCGGGCCCGCCGATCCGCGCGTCCCCGACGCGGACCACCGTGGGGTCCGCGCGGAACTCCTTCCCCACGAGCGTGTAGGGCTTGGTGACCCGCACGACCTGGGCCACCCCCGGGTAGACCTCGAGCGGCACGTCGCGGAGCTTCTCCGGGTCGCCGAGGGCCGCGACCACCGTGCGCTGCCGCCCGGCGATCTCCCGGGGCTCGCACCCGGCCTTGCGCATCTCGTCGAGCACGCGCCGGCGCTGCGCCTCGGTGCACTTCGGGGACAGGATGACCAGCATCGCGGGGATTGTAGGGGGTGACGGACCGCCCGCGCGCTCCGAACCGATAGACTGGCGCCCCCATGTCGGCCGCCCCGCCCCCCGTGCCCCCCTCCTCCTCCCCCGCGGCCTCCGGCGGTCCCCGCCGCCTGCTCGTCGCGGGGAACTGGAAGATGAACGGCACGCGCGCGCTCGCGAGGGCGCTTGCCGAGGCGGCGCTGGCGGCGGCCCGCGGCGCGCCTGAGGTGGACGTGGCGGTCTTCCCGCCCTACCCGCTGCTGCCGGTGGTGGCGGAGGTCCTGGGGGCCCCGGGGGGGGCGGTGGTCCTCGGAGGGCAGGCCTGCCACGCCGAGCCGAAGGGCGCCCACACCTCGGCGGTGTCGGCCGGGATGCTCGTCGAGGTGGGCTGTCGCGCCGTCTTGTGTGGGCACAGCGAGGTCCGGCGGGAGCAGGGCCAGTCCGACGCCGGCGTGGTCGCTTCGGCGAAGGCCGGGCTCGAGGCGGGCCTGAGGCCCCTCGTCTGCGTCGGCGAGTCGCAGGCGGAGCGGGACGCCGGCCGGGCGCGGGAGGTGCTGTCCAGGCAGGTGGGCGCGGTCGTCGCCGGGATTCCGGGGGGGCTCGGGGGGCTCGACGTCGCGTACGAACCGGTCTGGGCGATCGGGACCGGGCGTCACGCGACGCCCGAGCAGGCGGCCGAGGCGCACCGGTGGATCCGGGAGCTCCTGGATGCCGCCGGGGGGGGGCGGGCCCGAATCCTCTACGGGGGGAGCGTGGCTCCTGCCAACATCGGGGGTTTCCTGTCGCAACCCGGCGTGGACGGCGTCCTCGTCGGAGGCCAGAGCCTGGAGGCTGTGGCCTTCGCGGTCCTCGTCGAGGCCGCCCGGAGTGCGGCCCTGCGGAGACGTCCGTGAGCCTCGATCCTGCCCCCCTCGCGAGCCTCGGCGCGGCCTTCGTCGCGCCCCTCCTCGGCGAGTCCGTCCTGCTGTCGATCTTCCAGGTGCTCGTGATGACGCTCTTCGTCATCGCGGCGCTGCTCCTCATGCTGGTGATCCTCGTCCAGGAGGGCAAGGGCGGCGGGATCGCGGGCGCCTTCGGCGGCGCGGTCGGCGAGACGTTCGGCGTGAAGGCCGGCAGCATCAACCGCTTCACGGCGATCCTCGCGACCGTGTTCGTCGGGCTCGCCCTGATCTACGCCGGCATCTCGACGAACGTGCAGGCCTCGGTGATCGCGCCCGCGGAGCCCGCCCCGGTCGTCCCCCCGGCCCCGCCGGTGGACGTGACGCCGCCCGCCATGGACACGCCCCCGCCCCCCGCGATGGACGAGGCACCTCCGGCGATGGACGCGACCCCGCCCCCCGCGATGGACGGGGCGACGCCGCCGGCCGCGCCGATGGACGGCGCCCCGCCTCCCGAGGCCCCCATGGACGGTGGCACGCCGCCGGCCCCGGCCGAGCCGGCCCCCACGCCCGCGATGAACGGCTAGGAAACCGCGGCCGACGCGGCCCATGCCCTCCGTCGTGAAGAGCCCCCGCTCGATGACCGGCGCAGGCACCTGCGCGGTGGACGTCCCGGCGGGACGCATCGAGGCCGAGGCGAGGTCGGTCAACCACCGGTTCCTCAAGGTGTCGCTCCACCTCTCCTCGGCGCTCTCGGCCCTCGAGCCGACGGTCGAGGAGCGCACGCGCGCGAAGGTCGAGCGCGGTCACGTCACGATCGGGCTGCGCTTCACGCGCTCGAGCAAGGCCGCCGCGGCGTCGTTCCAGGTGGACGAGGCCGTCGCCACGGCCGCGGCAAAGCGTCTCCAGGGGCTCGCGACCGCCTGCGGCCTCGCAGGCGGCGTCACGCTGGAAGACGTGATGCGCGTCCCGGGCGTCGTGCTCGACGCCGCCGGCGAGGCCGTGGACGAGACCGTCGCAAAGGGCGCCCTGACCGCGCTCGAGGGCGCGATCGACGCGCTGACGGCCTCCCGTGCGAAGGAGGGCGCGCACCTCGCCGACGAGTGCCGGGCCCTGCTCGATCGGGTGGCGGACGCCGCGAGGCGCCTCGAAGCCCGCGCCCCCGAGCTCCCGAAGCTCTACCGCGACCGGCTCGCCGCGCGGCTCGCCACGCTGCTCGACGGCTCCGGGGTGGCCCCGGATCCCGCCCAGCTGGCCCGCGAGGTCGCGGGCTTCGCCGACCGCTGCGACGTCGCCGAGGAGCTCGCGCGCCTCGCCGCGCACCTCGCGCACGCGCGCGACCTGCTCGGCGGCGGCGGGGCCGTGGGGCGCAAGCTCGACTTCCTGATCCAGGAGTTCCACCGCGAGGCGAACACGCTGGGCAGCAAGTCGCCCGACGCGGAGATGACCGCCGTGGTGATCGAGCTCAAGGCCGACGTCGAGCGCCTCCGCGAGCAGGTGCAGAACTTCGAGTGATGGGCGAGGCCGTCCGACCCTCCGCCGCGCCCTCGCGCGCCGTCCCCCGCGGCCGGCTGCTCGTGCTGTCCGGCCCGAGCGGCGTCGGCAAGACCGTCGTGGCCGAGCGGCTGCTCCTCGACCCCCGCTTCGGCCGCGCGATCACGGCCACCACGCGCGCCCCCCGGGCCGGCGAGCGGGACGGGGTGGACTACCACTTCCTCACGGTCGAGGAGTTCCGCCGCCGCCTCGCCGCCGGGTGGTTCCTCGAGCACGCGGAGGTGTACGGCCGCCTCTACGGGACCCCCGTGGCGTCGGTCGAGGACCTCCGCGCGGCGGGCCGCCACTGCCTCCTCGTGATCGACGTCCAGGGGGCCGCGACCCTGCGCAGGCAGGGGGTGGACGCCCTGTTCGTCTTCCTCGACCCCCCGAGCCTCGACGAGCTCGCGCGGCGCCTGGCCGGCCGGGACGGGGTGGACAGCCCGGCCTTCCTCAAGCGCATGGCCGCCGCCGCCACCGAGCTGGCGCAGGCGCCCACCTTCGACTGCCGGGTGATCAACCTGGAGATCGAGGACGCCGCGCGAAAGGTCGCTGCGTGCGCCGGGGTGACGCTACAGTAGTCGGTCCTCCCGAGGTGCCCCCCATGGAAGAGAAGATCCGCATCATCGACGAGCTCGACGCCAAGGTCGGCGGGCGCTTCAAGCTGACGGCCCTGCTCCAGAAGCGGATCCGCGAGCTCGTGGCGGGCGCACCCCGCCTCGTCGAGATCCGCTCGGACAACCCCATCGACGTCGCGATCGCCGAGGTCCGCGCGGGCAAGGTCGAGCTGGTCCCGGAGGACGCGGAGTAGGCCGACGGCCCCCCCCGTCGGCGGTCCCGGAGGGCGTCGGCGGTCCTGGAGGGCCTCGGCGGCCCCGGAGGGTCTTGCCCATGGCGCACATCGTCCTTGGCGTCTGCGGCTCCATCGCCGCGTACAAGGCCGTGGACCTGACGAGCAAGCTCGTCCAGGCGGGCCACCAGGTGGACGTGCTGCTGACGCCCATGGCCGAGCGGTTCGTGCGCCCGCTCTCCTTCGCCGCGCTCACGCACCGCCGCGTGCTCACCTCCGAGACGTGGACCGAAGGCGATGCGCCCGCCGCCCATCTGCACGCGACGGAGCACGCGCAGGCCTTCGTGGTGGCCCCCGCCACCGCCGACGTGATCGGGAAGATGGCGAACGGCATCGCGGACGACCTCGTCTCGACCACCTGGCTCGGCGCGCCCTGCCCGACGCTGGTCGCGCCCGCGATGAACCAGCGGATGTGGCGCCATCCGCGCGTGGTCGCCAACGTGGCGCGTCTGGTGGCCGACGGCGCCCAGATCGTCGCGCCGGGGACGGGGTACCTCGCCGAGGGCGACGTGGGTCCCGGCCGCATGGCCGAGCCCGCCGAGATCCTCGCCGCCATCGCGGCGCGCCTGCGCTGAGGGCCCGCGGATCGGCCCCTGAACGAGGTCGTCGCTCGGTGGGCTCCGGGTGGCGGGGGCCGGGCTACTTCCCCTCGGTCACGAGCACGGCGCCGGCCCCGACCGGATCGAAGCCCTCCGGCCAACGCGTGAACCTGTCGTAGCGCGCTCCCTTGAAGCTGGTGTAGGGCTCGACCGCGCCGTCGCGGAACGAGGAGAGATTGGCGCCGCGAAGGTCGGCCCCGGAGAAGTCCCCGGAGGTGACGACGCCGAGCCCGCGGAGGTTGCGCAGGTCGGCCCCGACGAACCTGCAGCGACTGACGTTCGCCATGGTGAGGTCTCCTCCGCGCAGGTCGGCCCTGGAGAGATCGGTGCCATCGAACCCGGTGGATCTCAGCCAGGCGCGACGCAGGTCGGCGCCGGTCAGGTCGCACGCGAGGAGCTTCGCGCCGGAGAGATCCACGCCGGACAGGTCTGCGCCCACGAGCTTCACCCGCCGGAACTCCGCGTCGTTGCAGTCCACGTTCCAAAGGCTCCCGTTCGAGAGGTCGTCCTCCAGGAACTTGCGATTGCTCAGATCCTGCCCCCTGAAGTCGCGCCCCGCCGGGATGGGGCGGCCCTCCCGGTCGCCCGTCTCCGGGGGCTTCTTGGGCACGTCGCCGACGTACAGGACGACCTCGGCCACGGCGAGGTTGAACCCCGTTGGCCACTTCGTCGACCGGTCGTACTTCGCTCCGCGCCACTTGCTCGGCACGGCGCTCTGGTCCTTGAAGCCGACGAGGTTGGCGCCCCGGAGATCGGCGCCCCGGAAGTCGGCGGCTTCGCACCCCCCGAGGCCGAGGAGCCCCCTCAGATCGGCCTCCCGCAAGCGTGCACGATCCAGGATGACGGTGGTCAGGTCCACGCCGGTCAGCTTCGCCCGGGTGAGGTCGGTACGACCCATGCGGGTGTACGTCATCGTCGCCTGCGACAGGTCCGCTCCCGTCAGGTCGGCCTCGGACAGCACGGCGCGTGTGAGGATCGTGCCGTTGAACCTGGCCCCGGCTAGGCGGGCTCGCGTGAAATCGGCCTCCGTGGCATCCGCACCCCGGAAGTCGGCCCCCTCGTGGCTGCCGTCGGCGAAGCTTCGCCCCCGGATCGGCTCGGAGGTGAAGTCCTCGGGCTCGTCGGCCCCACCTGCGCGCACGGGCGCCACGCACAGGAGCGACGCCAGGACGAGGCCCAGGGAGACGAGGGTGGATCTGCGCACGGGGGGGGCTCTCCTCGGGGTGTCGTACGGCGCCCGCGTGCACGCGGGCCGAATCGCCTCAGCGGTCGCTGATCCCCTTCGCCACGCACAGGACCCGGAACCCGACCGTCCTGTGCCGGAACTCCGGATTCTTCTGCCCCCGGGCCGCCGAGCGGCAGAAGGCGACGGGGCCGAGGAATGACCCGCCCCGCGTCACGCGCGTGTCGCCGGGGTTGGTCCGATCGTACAGATCCGAGCACCACTCGCACACGTTGCCGTGCATGTCCTTCAGGCCCCAGGCGTTGGCGGGGTACGACCCGACGACGGCGGGGCGCTTGAGCCCCGGCGCCTCGGGAGCGTCCAGGTAGGGCTTCATCCCGTCCACGTTGGCCTGGGACGGCACGAGGAGGGGCCCGGTCGAGAAGGCGGAGCGGGACCCCGCGCGGCAGGCGTACTCCCACTCGTCCTCTCTGGGCAGGCGGTACTTCCGCCCCGCTTCGACCTCGGCGGGCAGCTCGGACAGCCGCTTGCAGAACTCGACGGCCTCCGCGAGCGTGACCTGCTCGACCGGCAGTCGCGTGGCATCGACGCCGGCGAGGTCTCCGGCACCGGGGCCCCCTGGCCTGAACCAGCTGGGCGTGCTGCCCATGACCTGCTCGAACTGGCCTTGCGTGACCTCGGTCGCGCCGAAAAGGATCGGTCGCTCGAGGGCGAACCCCCTCGGACGCTCGTCGTCGGTCCGCTCCGCCTCGTCCGGGGGCGATCCCAAGGAGCTCACGCCCGGCAGCACCACGACCAAGTCCATGCCGACCGAGTTGCGGGTCGGCGCTCCCGCCTTCAGCTCGGCCAGGGTCGGCGGCACCTTCACCTTGTAGGGCTCGCCTGCGACGCGCGCGAGAGCCAGAATGCCCGTCACGTCTTCGCCGATGATCCGCACGGGGGTCTGCTCGGCTCCCATCGCCTTGGCGAGCCGAGCGACCTCGGGGAGCAGGAACCGGTAGATCTCGTCGCTGTCGACGATGCCGTCCCTGTCGGCGTCGGCCGCCCCGCCAAGGCCGCGGGCCAGGGAATACGTGAAGATCCCGTGGGCCAGGTCGGAGCTCTCGAGCGACAGCTGGCTGCGGCGCGTGGCGGCGAAGGTCACAAGCCCCCCCGCCTTCTTCCCCCCGGCGAGGTCCTCGCCCGAGAGGCCGAGGCTCAGACCGGCCTTTGCCCCTCCGGAGTGGCACGCATCGAGGACGAGCAGCTTCTGCGCGGCCGCGCAGCTGTGGAGGCCGTCCCTCACGTGCTCGACGCGCACGCCGTAGAGGCCGGCCTGCTTGGTGTCGAAGTCGGTCGGCCACAGCAGGCTGGAGCCCCCGACCACGCCGCCGTGGCAGGCGAAGTAGATCAGGACGGTGTCGGCCGCCTTCGCCCTCTTCAGCACGGTGTCCAGGTGCCGGACGATGTTGGCCTGCGTGGGAGTCCGATCGGGCGGCTGACCGTCCGCCAGCAAGGTCACGTGGGCGGCCGGATAGGCGCACCGCTTCACGAGCACGTCCGCCATCAGCTCCGCATCGGCCACGCAGTAGCGAAGCGCCGAGACGGTGCGGTCCTGGTACGCGTTCACCCCCACGAGGAGGGCGTAGCGGTCGCCCTGGTCGAACTGCGCGGCGAGTTCCCTCGCATCGCGACGGAGCGCCTCCTTGCCGGCAGCCGCATCGTCGGCGGCGGCGCCGGGGAGGAAGGCCACGGAGAGGGCGAGTCCCCAGGCCGCGGCGAGAGCGAGGAGGAGCGTACGCAGACTCCCCATGGGGACATCCTCGGGTCGGGGGCCCGGAGGCTAGCAGCCTTCGCCCTCCGCGGCCACCCGAACGTCGCGAGGAGCCCGGTGCGGTGCACGTCGCGCGAGGCCGCGCAGGTGAGTCGCAGGGGAAGCCCCCCCGCGCGGGTGCGCTCCTCGGGACGGGCAGCCCCCCCCACGGGACCGGTGGCTCCGGAGTAGACTCCCCCCGATGCGCGCTCGCCCGTGGATCCTCCTCGGATTGACCCTGTCCGCCGCGGGCGGGCTCCTCGTCACCGCCTGCGGGGACCGGGGAGAGGGCGACGCCTCCCACGACCGGGCTTCGGCCCCCGCCGCCCCCCTGACCGACACCAAGGCGACCGCCCTCGCCGCCTTCCAGGGGTTCTTCCGCCCGCCCCCGGACCGCATCCCCCACGAGCTGGCGACGAACCCAGGCCAACCCTGGGGCGACTACGTCGGGAGCCGGGCGTGCGCACCCTGCCACCGCGCCGACTACGAGGGGTGGCGTGACTCCTTCCACAGCCGCACCCTCTACGACGTCACGGAGCGCACGGTCTTCGGCGACTTCAGCGGCAAGACCGAGTTCACCGACCCGCGCTTCGCCTGGAAGCTCAAGCCCCGTCGGGTCGGCGACTCCTACGTCATCGAGGCCGAGCCCAACCCCGCGGGCACCGTCGGCGACACGTACGGCCTGGGCACGCCCAACCCGGCCGTCGGGCGCTTCGAGGTGATCTACGCGTTCGGCAACCGGCGGCACCAGCCCTACGTCACCCGCGACGCGCAGGGGCGCTACTGGGTCCTGCCCATCTACTGGAACGACGTCCGCCACGAGTGGCAGTGGGACGGGTGGCGCCCGTACGTGCAGGCCTGCGCGCACTGCCACGTCACCGGCATCGAGACCACGGCGACGAAGCTGCCCGGCGGCTTCACGGCGTTCATGACCGAGCCCCAGCGCTTCACCCCGCCCCCGGGCCAGGAACGCTGGGCCGAGGGCGCGGTCGGGTGCGAGGTGTGCCACGGTCCCGGCCGCTCCCACATCGACGCGGTCAAGTCCATGGGCGAGGAGGCCTACCGCGCCCACCTGGCCGCGGGCGGAGCGCCGACGATCTACGACCCGGGCAAGGACACGCCCGAGCGCCGCATGCAGCTCTGCGACATGTGCCACAACTTCCAGAGCGAGAGCCAGGTCACCTTCGTCCCCACCCCCACCGGGTTCACCCGCGAGCCCCTCCGCGCGCCGACCAGCCCCAAGACCGAACCGGGCCAGTTCTACGCGAACGGCACCGACATGAGCCCCTGCACCGTCGGCCGCGTCTTCCGCGCCAGCAAGATGGGCCGCAAGGGCGTCGAGTGCCGCGACTGCCACGACGTGCACGGCAACGCGCACTGGGCCGAGCTGACCCTCCCGACCTCGGACAACCGGCTCTGCCTCAAGTGCCACGAGGGCGATCCCTCCGGCCGCTACAAGGACGCGGAGGCGATCGTCCGGCACACGCGCCACGCCGCCGGCAGCCCCGGCTCGCTCTGCGTCGAGTGCCACATGCCCCGCGACAAGCACTTCACCAACGGCATCCAGGTGATGAGCGCGCAGGTGCACTCCCACGACATGTCCGTGCCGAGCGGCTGGGAGAGCGAGGGCGGGGGCCCCGCCTCCGCCTGCAACGTCTGCCACACCGACCGCGACGCCGCCTGGACGCGTGCGGTGCTCGAGGCGTGGAGGTCGGGGAAGCCGCCGCCGAAGTAGGGCCCGCCTCGCCCGGGAGCCGCCGGCGTGGGAGCGGAGCCCTCGGCGGAGGGTGGGGGCGCGGGGGAGGGAGGCCGGGGCGAACGAAGGCCTACGGGGACCGGGGGTGGAGACGGAGGCCGAACGGGCCGACTCCTAGGGAGGCGGTACGCCCATCCATGCCCACCCACACTCTCGAAGCCGAGCGCCCCTCTCCCGCCATCGCCCCCACCCACGAGCCGGTCGCGCTCGAGCTGGCGGGCGTCTTCCTGGCCCTGCTCGGGCTCCTGCTCGGGAGCGCCATCGTGACGCTCGCCCCCGAGGGGAGCTCGCGCCCGCTGTCCAACGTCACGGGCGCCCTCGGCCGGACGGTGGCCGAGGCCCTCACGCTCTCCCTCGGGCTCGGCGCCTACGTGCTCGCCGCGTTCCCCGTGGCGTGGGGCATCGGGTGCCTGCGCGGCCGCCCGCCGGCCACCTGGGGCCGCAAGGCGCTGATGGTGCCCGTCCTCGCGGGCCTGTCCGCGATCCTCGCGGCCCTCCTGGTGCGCAAGCTCTCCGCCCCCGGCCTGTGGCGCTCGGGCCCCGGGGGCTACCTCGGCGTCGCCTTCGGCCAGGTCATCTACCGGGTGGTCGGCCGCGCGGCGAGCCTGTTCGTCGCCTTCCTCACCATCGCCGCGCTCCTCCTCGCCACCGACCTGCGGATCGGCCTCCTCTTCGGCGCGAGGGCGTCGCGTCGCGCCCCCGGCCGCGCGCGCAAGGCGAAGAAGGTGCTCGCGACCACGGGCGGGGACGAGGACCCGGAGGGGGACGGCGACGGAGCGGACGACGGGGAAGACGACGACGAGGAGGCCGACGGGATCGACGGCCCCCTCGCGCTCGGGGCCGAAGGCCCGGACGACCGCGAGCTGGTGCAGGGGGAGGGCCACGGCGCGGCCGAGGTCGAGGGCCTGCGCACGGCGGAGATCCCCGAGGACGACGACTTCGACGCCCGGGCCGACGCCACCCTGGAACGGGTGTTCGCCGAGGAGGCGCGTCGCGAGGCGACGGCCCGCCTGGCCGCCGAGGCCGTCAAGCCGAAGCCCAAGCGTCCCGCCCCGCCGCCCAGGCCCAAGAAGGAGGGCGCGTACGAGTTCCCGCCGAACGAGCTCCTCGAGCGCGGCGAGTCCGTGGACCCCGAGAGGGTCCGGGCCGAGATCGACCGCAACGCCGCGGTGCTCGCGAGCACCCTGCGCTCCTTCGGCATCGAGACGCGGGTCGTGTCCATGCGCCGCGGCCCGGCCATCACGTTCTACGAGCTCGAGCTCGAGGCGGGCACCCGCATCAAGGAGATCGCCAACCTCGACAAGGACCTCGCGATCGCCCTGAAGGCCGAGAGCGTCCGCATCGTGGCCCCGATCCCCGGCAAGAACACCGTGGGGGTCGAGGTGCCCAACGTCCTGCGGGACGCGGTGCGCCTGCTCGACCTGCTCGAGGAGGTCCCGGAGCGCGCCGGCCGGCGCGCGATCCCGTTGTTCCTCGGCAAGGACGGCGTGGGCGAGGCCATCGTCGAGGACCTCGCGGCCATGCCCCACATGCTCATCGCGGGCGCCACGGGCTCGGGCAAGAGCGTGTGCGTGAACTCGATCCTGCTCTCCGTGCTGCTCTCCCGCACGCCGGACGAGGTGAAGTTCGTCCTGATCGACCCCAAGCAGGTCGAGCTCGCCTTCTTCGAGGGCATCCCCCACCTCCTCACGCCCGTCGTCACGAACATGAAGAAGGCGGCCCAGATCCTCGAGTGGGCCGTCGCCAAGATGGAGCAGCGCTACGACCTGCTGCTCAAGTGCGCCGTGCGCAACATCTCGGCCTACAACGCGCTCGGCGCGGAGCGGCTGGGGAAGGTGCGCGAGGAGCACGGGTTCGCCCCGGAGGACGCGCCCGACCTGATGCCCTACCTGGTCATCGTGGTGGACGAGTTCGCCGACCTGATGCTCCAGCACCGCAAGGACGTGGAGACGGCCATCATCCGCCTCGCGGCGAAGAGCCGCGCCGTGGGCATCCACCTGATCCTCGCGACCCAGCGCCCGTCCGTGGACGTGATCACGGGCCTGATCAAGTCGAACATGCCCATGCGCATGTCGTTCAAGGTCGCGAGCATGATCGACAGCCGCGTGATCCTCGACCACAAGGGCGCCGAGAAGCTCCTGGGCCGCGGCGACATGCTCTTCATCCCGCCGGGCTCCTCGAACCCGAAGCGCGCCCAGGGGACGTACATCTCCGACGCCGAGGTGAAGACGGTCGTGGACTTCGTGAAGGACAAGGCGGGCCCCGCCGAGTACACCGACATCCTCGGGGAGGCCGCCACGGGCCTCGGCGACCCCATGGAGGAGGACGACCTCTACGACGAGGCCGTGCGCGCGGTCCTCATGACGAAGCTCGGCAGCGCGAGCATGCTCCAGCGCAAGTTCGGGATCGGCTACACCCGCGCCTCGCGGCTCATCGACATGATGTGCGACCACCGCGTGGTCGGCCCCCACAAGGGCAGCAAGGCCCGCGAGCTGCTGGTCACCATCGAGGAGTGGGAGGCGGCGAAGGCCGCCAAGGCCGGCCCCGACGGCGACCCGCTGCCCCCCTCGGTGCAGTTCGAGGCCGTGCAGGACGAGCTCGAGGGCGCGCCCCTCGGCGCGAGCGACGAGGACGACGGCATCGCCGACAAGGGCGGCTCCGTCACCGGCGCCGGCGCCGTGGGCTCCCCCTGGGACTGAGCGGCTCCGAGCTCAGCGCCCCGCTCACGGCAGCCGGACGACGACCTCGGGAATGACCTCCCCCTCGGCGGGGACGGCGTCCACCGCGACCGGTTCGCGCGAGTCGGGCTTCGACACGAGGACCTGGTGCGGGGCGCCGGGGTCGAGGCCGTCGAGGACGACCGTGCCGTCGGGGCCGGTGCGGCCGAGGGAGCCGGGGGTGAAGGAGAGGCCGCCCAGCTCGCGAACCGCGCGCATCCGCGGGATCGCGCGCACGTCGGCCCTGCCGACGGCCGCCCCCGCCGCCCCCTCCTGCACGCGCACGCGCACGCGGCCGCCCGGCAGGTCCACCACCAGGGGTCGCACCTCGTCGGGGCGCAGGACCCAGGGCCCCAGCCCCTGGAGCGCGCCGGGCCCGAATCCGGGCGCGTGCCCCCCCGGGAGGACGAGCAGCGTCCACGCCACCGGCTCGAGCCCCGCCAGCTCGAAGCGACCGTCCGGGCCGGTGAGTGCGACGCGCTGCGTCGGTTCGCCCCCCGGGGCCGGCGGCCCGCCCGCCATGACGGGACGACCGGACAACGGTCGTCCTCCCGCGGTGAGCCGGCCTCGGATCGTCGCCGTCGCACGCCCCTCGCTCGAGGAGCCGATCGCGGCTTCCGTCACCTCGCCCCCGTACGCGCGGGCCTCGGCGGCCCCGATCTCGGCGACGGCGGGATCGACCAGGGTCAGCACGACACGGAGACCGCGCGACGCGGGCGTGCGCAGCGGGGCCGGCACGAGCAGTTCGAACCTCCCGTCGTCCCTCACGGCGCCCTGGACCCGGAACCCCACGCCGCTCGCGATCACGTCCCATCGCGCCGCGGGCTTCCCGGCCGGCGTGTACGCCTGCCCGCGCAACGTCGAGAGGAGCGGCACCCGCACCTCGACGGGCGCCGACCCGGGTCGCAGGGTCGTCTCCTCCTCGAAGACGGCGCCGTGGTCCTCGGCGACGACCCACCACACCGCCCCGCCCTCCCCTTCGGGCGTCCGGGGCAGCTCCACCCAGCCGTCCTCGTCGGCGGTCCACGGGGGCGTCGGTGCCTCGTCGGGGGCCGAGGGCCCTCGCGGTCCCCGGATCACCTGGGCCCCTCCGAGCGCCTGCCCGCTCTCCGCCGCCACGAGGTGGACGCGCACCCTGCGGGGCGACGGCAGGTGCACCTCGAAGCGGACCCTGCCGTCCGCGACCGTGGTGCCGCGCACCCGCGCGGGCGGCAGGTCGGGGCGCGGGATGGAGAGCACCCAGCTCCCCACGTCGAGCGCATCCCGCAGACGAGGCTCGTCCCCGGAGAGCAGCAGCTCGCTCTCGAGGAGCCAGGCCGTCGGCGGCCCGTACGCGCGGCGCAACGCCTCGGCCGTCGAGGCCGGCGCGTCCGTCGGGATGACGTGGACGTGCCGCAGGGACGAGGAGGCGGCGTAGCGGGCGCGCAGCTCCTCGATCGGGAGGGGCTGGCCGTCGTCGCCGGTGAACCGCACCTCCGCCGGCAGCCCGCGACGGAGCTCGACGCGCAACGTCGGGACTGCGCCGACCTCCACGAACCGATGCGGCACGAACCCGGGCGCCGTGACCCAGCCCGTGAAGGGGGGCGTGCCGAACATCACCACCTCGGCCTCCTGACCGACGTGTCCGTCTCCGCACCCCTGCCGATGCACCCATCGCAGCCCGGCGCCCTCCACCCGGCGGTCGGGCGTGACGCCGGCCTCCACGATCTCCACCTCGACCGCCACCGTCCCGCGGTCGGGAGCGGCAGGGAGGCCGGGGGGCTCGGCGACGGGAGCCGCGGGGGCCGGAGCGGCGGGCGGCGCGGCGGAGGCCCC
>CAZJJQ010000004.1:0-25178 GCA_964546345.1 uncultured Planctomycetales bacterium | reverse complement strand
GGCCCGGCCCCCGCCGCCCCCCGAATCCTCCACGGGCTCGACGTCCCGCCACCCCTCCCGGCCCAGGTAGAGCGCCCCGCCGAGGCCACCCAGGACCAGGCAGACGCTCCACAGGAGGTGGCGGGCGGACATGCCCCGATCCTACGCCTCCCCCGGAGTCCGTGCGCCCCCCCGGACAGGGGCACGCCTCCCCCTGGAGGGGCCCGCACTTCTCGGTGATACGCTTTCGGAGTTCCCGGGGCCACCCGTGCGGAGGCCTCCGGGGAGGACGCGATCCGGTCGGATCGCGCCGAGCCATCGACACCCCCTCGGGGGAGAAAGTTCGAACGTGAAGGCAACCAAGCTCGCCTGGGCGGCCGCAGCGATGCTCCTCGCAGGCATCGCGAGCGTCGGGGCCGTCCACGCCGGCGACGACTCGGCCACGGGATCGGACGGCAGCGAGGGCAAGGGCCGCAAGGCCGCGCCCGACGTCATCGGCAAGGAGGTCGGGAAGGACATCCCCGACATCGCGCTGAACTTCGTCCTCAACGACGACGGCCGCAACACCGTCGCGGACTACCGCGGCTCGGTGGTCATCGTCGATCTCTGGTCCACCACCTGCGGCCCGTGCCGCGGCCTCATCCCCACGTTCACGAAGCACCAGCAGGAGCTCGGCAAGAAGGGGCTCCAGGTCTTCGGCATCACCGGCGAGAGCAAGGAAGTGCTCTGCAAGTTCCTCGCGACGGGCAACGTGGCGCCCATCGGCTACAAGATGGCGAGCGGCTCGTCGGGCGGGATGCTGAGCGACGGCGGGGTGCCGTACAGCTTCCTCGTCGGCGCCGACGGCAAGGTGGTCTGGCAGGGCCACGGCGTCGCGCCCGGCAAGCTCATCGACGCCGAGCTCAAGAAGGTCGTCAAGCCGACCCCGGAGCAGGTCCAGGGCTACGCGCAGAAGGCGCTCGACAAGGCCAACGAGCTCGCCACGGCGAAGCAGTACCTCAAGGCGATCGACCTCCTCAAGAAGGTCGCGAAGGACTACGCCGGCACCGAGGCCGCGACGGCGGCCACGGCGAAGCTCGCCGAGATCAACGCCAGCGCCGACGCGGCCCCCGAGATCGCGGCGCAGACCGCGCTGAAGAAGATCCTCGGCGGCATCGACTACCCGGCCGAGAAGCTCTCGGGCAAGGAGGCCGCCGCCGCGGTCGCCGCCATCGAGAAGTTCCTCGAGAAGCAGGGCGCCGCGGCCCCCGCGACCGCCGAGATCGCCACCTACTGGAGCGGCCTGCTCGGCAAGGACGCGAAGGACGGCAAGTAGCGCGCGTCCTCGGCGCGAAGCCCGCGTCTCCCCCTCGGGGACGGCTCCACCCGGAGCCGTCCCCGTTCGTTTCGGGGTGGAAGGGGCGTTTCGGGGGGAAGGGGGCTGCGAAGGGTGGGGGCGGCGGGGGAGGGAGCCCCCCCACCACACCGTCACGGGGCGAGGGGGACCTCGACGTCCGCGATCTCCCGCACCGCCACGGTCCCCGTGAGGCGCAACGCGCCTGCGGTCACCCGCACGGTGTACGCGCCGGCCGCCACGAAGCGCAGCGCCACCCGGGCCGGACGTTTGTATCCGCCGCCTCGCCACCGCGAGAGCTCCTCGCGGTCCACGACTCGTCCGTCGGCGTCGAGGAGCTCGCCGACCGCGCCTTCCGGGGCCTCGTCGTAGGTCCACGGAAGCAAGGCGGACGCCCACGCGGACCGCTGGACGACGGCGTCATGGGTCCCCGGGGCCTCCACGTGCTTCAGGATGGCCATCGTCCGACCCGACATGTCCTCGGCATCGACGACCCGGATCTCGGGGACCACTCCGGGCTCGTAGCCCGTGAGTTCGATCTGGCCCGCGTCGTCGCTCGAGATCAGCCGCAGCTGCTCCCCTGCCTTGAAGGGATGCCGTGTCCAGGGCTGCCCGTCGGAGGTCAGGACCCGGAGCCGCACCACGCCCCCGAGATCCAGTCGCACGTCGTGGGTGTCGGGAGTCGCGGTGTCCTCGATCCGCACGGCCCGTAGCCCCATCTTGCGGTACCCGGGCGCGTACACGTCGATGTCGTACGTGCCCGGCGGGTCCCAGAAGGCGAAGCGCAGGCGTCCGTCCGGGAGGACCGTCGGGCTCCCACCTCCCCGCAGGCCCTTGTCCGTCGTCCACTGGACGCTGACGCGCTCCCGCGTGGGTGCTCCGCCCGGATCCAGCACCCGGAGCACCAGAGGGAGGCCCTGTCCTTCCGAGGCCGGCTTCACCACCAGGGTGACCTCACGTCCAGGGAGGACCACGTCGTCGATGGTGAGGAGTCGCGTGAGGAGCCACTGGGACGACTGGACGCCCAGACTCACGTGGGTCTGGTCCGCGGCCACGAACGAGAACCGCCCATCCTCACCGGTGGTGGTCTCACCCAGGGACGTCGTCGTCTTCGATCCGTCCGGTAAGGTGATCCCCTTCCAGGCCTGGACGAGGAGTCCGCTCACGGGCGCTCCGCCACGATCGACGACTCTCCCCGCAAGGCGGGGGCCGTCCTTCAGGGTCAGCTCGAGCGGGGCACCGGATCCCGAAGGGACCACGATCGGGAAGGACTGGCGCAGATACCCCGGGACGTAGACGTAGAGCGCCCCGGGCCCCACGCGGGCCTGCTCCGTGACGAAGCGGCCGTCCGGGACGTCCACGGGCACGGACCAAGCCACGCTCTCGCCGCCTCCGGCGACGAAGGTGACGGCGGCGGCACGCGCGGGCCTGCCGTCGGGAAGCAACACCCGCCCCTCCAGCCGTACCGGAGCGAAGCGTTGCAGCACGACTTCGACGTCCATCGGGGTCGTTCCGACCTCGAGGGCCTTGGTCACTCCTTCGTACCTGAGACTCTCGTCGCCCGCGCTGACGCGGATCGTGTGCTCCCCCGGTGACAACGGGGGAAGGACCGCCCAGCCATCGCTCCCTACGACCACGAGCGGTTCCCGGTCGAAGAGGGGATTGTCCCCGTTCTGGAACAGGACGAGGGACACCCCTACGCCGGGTGGAACCGTACCGTCTGCGCCGGTGACGCGCACCCGCACGCTCGTCCCCCGTCGGAGGGTCAGCTCGTACGAGACGGAGCCGAGGGCCTTCGGGCACTCCGTCCACCAGTCCAGCGGCACGAAACCCTGCGCGAACACGCGGACGTAGAGGCGAGTGCTCCAGAAGTCGTCTCCAGTCCGCTGCAGCGCGGACGTCGGAGGTGCGAATCCGCGCAGCACGCACCGCCCGTCCCCGTCCGTCGTCCCCTCGGCCACGCAGCCGAGCGGCCCTCCGACGTGAACGTGGGCCCGCGCGACCGGGTCCCGCGTGGCCGGGTCGAGCACCCGGAGCGAGACCACGATGCCCTGGTCGAGGCTCGCCTCCCGCACCGACGTCCGGTCCGCGACCACCTCGACGGGCTCGAGATCGAGGGGCCGGAGGCTCGGCGCCCCAACCCGGATCGCGTAGCGCCCGACGGGGAGCTCCAGCGTCACGCCGGAAGCGTCGGTCTGCCCGACCCTCGTGCCTGGGGCCTCCATGTGCCGTCGGCTCGGCAACGTCTCCACGCCGGGCGCGAGGGTGACCGTCGCGCCCACGAGGGCCTGCCCGTCGGGCCCGAGCGCGCGCACGTGAAGGCGTCCCGTGCTCCCCTTCGCGGCGGGCACGGCCGCCGCCGTGGACTCGGACGGCCGTGCCGCCCGCCCTCCCGCCGCAAGCGAAGGCGGCGCCGCCCCCCCGTCGGCGGGCACGACGTCCGCCAGGATCGGAGGCGCCTTCGCCGAACCTCCGCCGGTGCGCGCCCCCCCGGCCCGCACGAGCAAGACGCCGCCCAAGGCGAGCAGCCCGACGGTCCCCACCACCGCGACCACCTTCTTCACGACGAGCCCTCCGACGATCCCGCCCAACGTGGCAACGGCCGGCACGCCCGCCCCCCTCGGCCGCGGCGCCCTTCCCACGGGCGTCGCGCTCCCCTCCCGGCCCCAGCCCCACGGCACCAGGGCCACCGTCCACGCCGCGCGTCCGCCGGGGTGCTCCCGATCGAGGCGATCCCGCAGCCGCGCGAGCCCACGTTGGAGACGCGTGTGGACGGTCTCCACGGGCACGCCCTGCCGCGCGGCGATCTCTGCGAGGGAGAGGCCGGCGTGGTAGCGCCAGAGGAGCGTCGCACGATAGGGCTCGTCGAGCGCGAGCACCGCGTCCAGGAGGAGTCGCCGCGTCTCCTCCCGCGCCGCCATCGTCACGACGGACGGGAGAGCTTCCGCCCTGGCGGCGACGACTTCCCGGCGCCGACGCCTCCCGCCCGATCGCAGGCGATCGAGGGCCAAGCGCTTGGCCACGGTCCCGATCCAGGCTCGGAACGCCCCCGGCTTCCTCGGACCCCGTTCCCAGGCGACGAGGAAGGTCTCCTGCAGGACGTCCTCGACATCGGAATCCCCGCCGAGCACCCCACGGGCGACGGCGCGCACGAACTGGGCATGCGCCAAGGCCTCGTTCAGGCGGGAGTCGGCGTCGGGTGTCATGGCTTACCGAGAGACGCCGCCCATCCTCAGTTCCGGTTCACCGTTCCCGCCCCCCTTCCGCTCCCGGGGTCCCACGGAGGCCCGCCGCGCCCCCCCCCTTGCGGGGCGGTCGTCGGCACGGCTAGGCTCTCCCCCCTGGCGAGGGACCCCCATGGCACGTGCGCAAGCAGCGGCAATGACCCCGGACGAGCTGGCCCGCCACGCCTTCGGGCTGCGTTGGCGTCGCGTCGCCGAGGTGATCCTCGTGATCGGCATCCTGCTCCCGGTCTCGGCGAAGATCCGCAGCACCTGGGGCGCCGACGGCACGAGGACGGGCTCGAGCGCCACCTACCTGTGGGCCTGGGACGTCGCCACGTTCAAGGCGCGCGACGGCGGCCCCATGATGGCGGCGTTCCTGTTCCTCCCTGCGCTCGCCGGCCTCGTGTGCTGGTGCACGGAGAAGAACACGCGGCGGGACCGAGGCATCCTCGCGCTGGCGCTGGGAGGCCTCCCCGTGCTGGCCCTCGCCTTCGCGGGCAAGGACGCCCTCGCGGCCGCGGGGGTGGGGACGGGGTGGCAGGCGCTGAGCCTGGCGCTGACCGCGACCCTCGCCGGCGGAGCCCTGGCCGCACTGCGCGACGAGACTCGACCGGCGGGGTACCTGATCGCGGGCGTCTCGGGGGCGCTCTCCCTCGTGATGCTGCTCCTCCCCATCGCACCCGCGGTCGGTCAGCCCCGCGGCGAGACGGCGAACGCGATCACGAACTTCCTGGCCGTCCTGCGCGCCGAGTCCTCGCAGCTCAAGCTGCTCGAGAAGGCCGTCTTCGCCCTCGTGTTCCTGGCGGGGACGGCCGTACCCGCCTACGCGGCGAGCCTGCTCGCGCCGGCGATGCGCACCCGGCCGCGCGCCCGGGTCCTCGTCCTGATGCTCGCCGGCATCCTCCTCCTCACCCTGGTGGCCCCCCTGGTGCCGATCCTCTCCGCGCCCGAGGGGGCGGACCTCACGGGGTACATCCTGCTCATCCTGGCCTTGATCGGGACGCGCCTCGTCCCCTGTCTCCTGCTGATCACGTTCGGCGTCGCGGACCTGATCGACTCCGGCCGAGCCCCTGCGCCCGCGCGTGCGGGCGCGGCGGCGGACGACGCGGGAGCCCCGCCGGCGTGGCTCGCGCGCGCGAAGGCGATCGACGCGGACCACCGTGCGATGCAGGCGGGGACGCTCGAAGGCGCGGAGTTCCTCGCGCGCAAACGCACGCACCTCAAGGCCGCGGCCCTCGACGCCCGCACGAACGGCACCACCCCGGCACTGCTCTCCGCGGCGTCGAAGCTTCACGCGCGCGGCGCGCTCAACGACACCGAGCTCGAGTCGCTGCGGACGTTCCTCGCGGGGTGAGCGGTCGGGCGCCGCCCCGGGGTCGGGCGCCCTCCACGTCGCCCTGCGTGGGAGCACTCCCCTCCCCCGCCGCCCCCACCCTCCCCGGACCCTCCTCCCCTCGCCGCCGCGACGGGAGCGCCCCCCGGGCGTTCCCGTGCAGAACGGGCCCGGCGGGGCACAATCGGCGCCGACCCCACGGAGCCGCCCATGCCCCTCGAGATCCAGGTCACGCAGCGCCCCCCGATGGACGGCGTCGAGTCGAGCAGCGTGCGGATGTCGGGCGCGCTCGACCTGTCCTCGGCCCCGCAGGCGGCCAAGGCGCTGACGGCCCTCGTCGCGAGCAAGCCCAAGGTCGTCGCCATCGACCTCGGCAAGCTGATCTTCATCGACAGCACCGGGATCAGCCTGCTGCTCAAGACGCGCCGCGACATCGAGGGCCAGGGCGGCTCGGTGTTCATCACGAACATGCAGCCGTCGATCCGCAAGGTGTTCGAGATCGTGAAGGCGCTGCCCGGCACCGCGGTCTTCTCCAACATGAAGGAGATGGACGAGTACCTCAAGGGCATCCAGGAGAAGATCCGCGAGGAGGAGTGAGGGGGCGGCGGGGAGTAGCGGTACGGAGGCGGAGCAAAGTTCTCTCCTTCTTCGCACCGCCCCTCCGCGAGCTCCGCCCTCGCAAGGAGCAGCGGAGTTTGCCCCGCCTCCGTACCGCTACTGCGGCGGCTACGGCCTGCAGGAGACCACGGTCGCGTGGAGGTCGATGTTCGGGGGGCTCGACTCGGGCCACTGCGCCAGGAAGCGGAGCGTCTTGCCGTCGGTGCTGAAGGCGCCCTCCATGGCGTCCCCCAGGAACTCGCCGCTCGGCTTCCAGGCGCGGCGCTTGCCCCCGGCGCGGGACAGGTCGAAGGCGGGCGTCCACCCCGACGGGCCCGCGACCAGGGCGCCGCGGGCGATCATCTCGCCCTTCAACGGCACGGTCTCCACCCAGTAGAGGAGTGCCGTGTCGCACTCCTCCTTGAGCGCGTGGTCGGCGCGATCGGTCTCGACGAACACCGCGGACAGCACCGAGCCCTTCGGGTCCTCGGCGACGATCGTGGGGCCCGCCTTCGCGTCCACCTTGCCGGTGGCCGAGATGCGCAGCACGCCCGTGCGCTGCACCTGCCGGCCGTCCACGACGGCCGGATAGGCGAGCCGGATCACGTGCTCGCCCTTGCGGCCCGCGACCCGGGAGATCGTCGGGGCGGGCTCCCTCGGTTGGCCGACGCGCGGCACCAGGCGATCGGAAGGGAGCAGCGCGCACCGGCCCTCGGGCTTGCCGGCATCCCCGAACGAGACGTCCGCCTTCCCGGCGACCTCGAGGTAGGGCGAGTCGAGCCAGGTGAGACGGCACGCCGCGGTCGGAGCCTCGGCGGCGAGCGCCTGGACGAGGTAGAGCCGCCCGTCCGACGTGGTGGTCAGGGTCACGGGCTGGCCGCGGGGGAGCCGAGCCGCAAGCTTCCACGTCGTGCCCTCGTCGCGGGATGAGTAGACGATCGAGTCGGTGACGGCGTGGTCCCGGAACGCGGGCGCGGTGCCCGCCACGCAGCCCATGGCCAGGAACAGGTTGCCGGTCCACGGATCGACGTAGACCTGGGGGCGGTCCCAGCCGCCGGGTCGGGGCTTCCCCTCCACCTCGCGCGGCCAGCCGCAGGTGCCGTCGAGCACGAGGGCGCTGTCCAGGCTGCCCACGCGCGTCCACGTGCGCCCGCGCTCCGACGAGCGCCAGGTCGAGAGGACCACCCGCTCGCCCCCGGTGGAGGCCTGCCACTGCGCGAAGGCGGCGGCTGCCGCCGGCGGGGCGGTCACCTCGGCGGAGGCCACGCCCTGGCGCACGAGGAACAGCTCCCCGCTCGCGAGGCGGACCACCTGGTTGTGAACCGACGGTCCGGGCTCCGACCTCACCGGGGAAGGAAGCGTGACCGGCACGAGGTCCCCGAGGGCGCCGTCGGCGGAGAAGGTCCGGGCGAGCAGGGTGACGCCCGACTCGACGAAGCACAGCCCCGGCTCCTTCCCGCTCGGGGAGACGATCGCGGCGGTCGTCTCGACCTCCGTGTGCGGCGAACGCGCGGGATCGGAGAACACGAGGTCGTCGGCCGCGACCACGGGCTCGGGGACGCCCCGTCCCGCCGTCGCGTCGGGCGGCAGGCCCCCGCAGAGCAGCGCCACGAGGGCCAGGCGGCAGCCGTGACGCATGGGAGTCCTCCGCGGGCGATCCGCGCCCGCCCCGATGCTACGGCCGCGGCCCGCCGGCCCCCCTCCGGAAGTCGGCGGGAGTCGGACTGAACCGCACGGCGTAGGATGCGTTCGATCCGCAGGGGCCCTTCCATGACCAGGACGTCGTCGCAGGTGAGGCGCGCACCGCGCGGGTCCTTCCGTGCCTCGGTGATCTCCGTGGGGACGCTCCTGTTCGCCGCTTGCGGCGGATCCGGGGGCTCCAGGGTCGAGGACGTGCCCGCGACGCGGGGCGTCGAGGTGCACACCACCGCGGTGCCTGCAGTCGCTCCCCCACCCGATCCGGCCGCGGAGAACGCCGTGAACGACGTCGTGGAGGGCGAGCCGGTGCACTGGGTCGCCGCGCACCAGTCCCGGGACGGCCGCTGGGAGGTCGGAGGCTGGAACCGCTGGAGCATGGGCGAACGCGTCTCCGGCGAGGGGCTCACGGGCCTTGGCTCGGCCCCCCTCGACGTCGCCGCGACCGCGCTCGCCGTGATGGCCTACACGGGCGCCGGCTACACCGTCGAGCACGAGGGGCGGGGGCCCGTGATCGCATGGGCGCTGCACGCCCTCCTCTATCGCCAGGATGCCGACGGGGCGTTCGGCGACCTGCAGGACCGGTACGGGCCCGTGAACCACGGCCTGGCGGTCCTGGCCCTCACCGAGGCCGCGGAGCTCCGTCCCGAGCCCCGCCTCGTCGAGGCGGTCCGACGCGGCGTCGACTGCTATCGACGCGCCCGGGCTGCGGACGAGGCACGGTGGACCGACGACCACGCCTTCGGCGGCCTTCCTCCCTTCGCGTGGCTCGCGTTGGCTTCCGATGCCGCCCGGCGCCCGGGGAAGCCGGAGGCAGACGGTGCCCGCCCGTCCGCCACGGGCCTCGAGAACGACCCGGACCTGGTCCGCGACAGGACGGTCGTCGCCTCGTGGATCACCCTTCCGGATGCCGAGCGCACGATGGCAAGGCTCGGGGCAGGGCTCGCCCTCGGGGTGCGGGACCTCGACGGGGGGAAGGACCATCGCGGCGTCGTGGATGCTGCCGCGTGGCTGGCCGCCCGCGTCCCCGTCTGGAACGCCACGGGGGAGGGCGTGGATCCGTTGGCGTGGTGGCTGGGATCGCGCGGGGTGTTCCAGGCCGGAGGCGAACCGTGGAAGCGGTGGGAAGCCGCGCTCAAGCACGCTGTCGTGGACACCCAGCGGAAGGACGGCAGCTACGGAGACCTGAAGGGCTCGTGGGATCCCGTCGGAGTGGGCGCGGCCGAGGGTGGTCGCGTCGTGGCGACGCTCGCCTGCGATCTCATGCTCGAGATCTGGTACCGCTACGACAAGGTATTCGGCGACGCCGGCGTGAGCCCCGCGCAGAAGCCTGCCCGCGCGCCAGCGGCCCGTCCTGCTCCCGCCGGCGTTCCCGCCAAAGGAGCGCCCGCGTTGCCGCACCGCCGGTACCCCCCGCGCAGGTAGGGACCGACCGCCGGCTGAACCCGGTCCGTCGCACATGGGCTCTGTTCTCATGGAGGCCCGTGCGACGCGACCAGATCCCCCCCCTGGAAGACGTGGTGCGCGCACATGCCCGCTACGTGCGCGGGATCGCCCGCGCGGTCCTCGGGGGCGACGACGCCGTCGAGGACGTCGTGCAGGACACGTGGCTCGTCGCGGCCCGGACGGGCCCCCGGAAGCCGGGCGCGCTCCGGGCGTGGCTCGCCGTCGTCGCACGCAACCTCTCCTACCGCGTGCGGCGTGGCGCGGCGCGCCGGTCGGCACGCGAGCGGCAGGCGGCCCACGGCGAGCAGGGTCCCGACGTCGCGGAGATCGCCGCATTGGAGGAGATGCGCCGCCGGCTCGTCTCGGCCCTGCTCGCCCTCGAGGAGCCGTATCGAGCGGCGCTGCTGCTGCGCTACTTCGAGGACCGGTCCGTGCCCGAGGTCGCCCTCCGCCTCGCGGTCCCGCTCGAGACCGCGAGGACCCGACTCCGTCGCGGCCTCGTCCGTTTGCGCGCCCGGCTCGACGAGAAGCGAGGCGGGGACCACCGCGCCTGGGCCGTCGCCCTGGCCCCGCTGGCGCAGGGACCGCGACCCTCGCCCGGGCTCGTGCTCCTCGAAGGACTCGTGATGAAGAAGACGCTGGCGATCGTCGTCGCGCTGCTGCTCCTCGGCGGACTCGCCTGGGTGACCCTCGGCCCTTCGAAGCCGAGTGAGGAGGCTCCCGCAGGAGCCCCGGTGGCCGCCCGCGTGACCGAACGTCTCTCCGGCGACGCGGGACTCGCGGCGAGGGGCGCGCGCGACACCCCGGCGCCCGCGTCGATCCCTGGGCCCCTCGCGCGGGGCCGCGTCGTGGACGCCGAGGGACGTGCCGTCCCCGGTGCACGGGTGCGCGCGTGGCGCGACGACCTGGCGAAGGTGATCGACCCCACGGAGCAGGACGCCGGTCCGGTGCGCTCGGCCCGGACCGATGAGCAGGGGACCTTCGTCGTGCCTCTCGAAGGCAGAGCACCCGGGTTCACGTTGATGGCGACGGCCCCGGGGTTCGCCCCCGCGGCCATGACGGGCATCCGGGCCGACGACGACGTGACCCTCGTCGTGTCGAAGGGCGATGCCCTCCACGGAACGGTCAGGGACCTGGACGGGCACCCGATCCCGGGCGCGCGCGTCGCGTGGACCGCGTTCGTGGGCAATGCGCGCGCCGCCGTGGAGACCCTCACGGCGAGCGACGGGAGCTATCACTTGGAGGGGCTGCCGTCGACGCCCGGGCTCTCCGATCTCCCGGCGGAGTCCGTGGCGGTCACGGCCGAAGGGTACGCGCCCGTTCGGGACTCCCTGGCCCGCGCCCGCTCCCATGCCGCGCGTGTCGCCCGGTCCGGCGACATTGCGTGGGACGTGTGGCTGGGCCGGGGTGCGACGGTGCGCGGGCGCATCGTGGATGCGGACACGGACGAACCCGTCGCCCAGGCCCGGGTCATGTTGTGGTCGGAGGCGAATGTGACGGGTCTCACCCTGGCGGACGGGACCCCGATCCAGAATCCCGAGTACTACGCCGCCGTCGGGGACACCGTCACCTCCCTGGACGGCACGTTCACGATCGGACGCGTGCCGGCATGGGGCGTCCACGTGCCCGGGCAGCACACGGTCTCGGCCACCGTGCGACGGCTCGGCCGAGTTGGCGTCGTCGCGGCCGGCTACGCGATCGAGACCCGGGAGATGAACGTCCCGACGGAGGGCGAAGTCGTGGAGATCGAGCTTCGCGTGGCACCCGCGGGCACGGTGCGAGGCCGGGTCCTCCTCCAAGACGGCAGGCCCGCGGGCGGAGCCTTCGTCGGGTGGCGACGCCCTCAAACCTGGCCGTGGACCTGGATCCCGCCGGTCTTCGAAGGACTCACCCTGCCGTCGGACCGCTCGGATGAGCAGGGACACTACCTGCTCCCCCTCCTTCCGGCCCCTCGCAGGGGGGCGGAGCCCCTCGAGATCCTGGCCGCCCCCGCGGGCGCGTCGCCCTTCACGAAGCGCGCGACCCTGCACGTGACCCCTCGCGCGGGAGAGACGGTGGAGGTGGCAGACCTCGTGTTGGGATCGGCCATCCCCGACGGTCCGTCGGCGCTCGTCACCGTCGTGGACGAGTCCGGGGAGCCCGTCTGGGGTGCCACGTTCGAAGGTTGCCTCCCGGGCTCGAGGACGGACGAGAGCGGGCACGCCCGCCTCTTCTTCGACCAGGGATTCTCGGCCCCACGGGAGGTGACGATCGTCGTGCACGCCCCGGGACGCTTGCCGGTGAGGGCGCCGACGATGACCGTCGCTGCGGGCACCGCCCCGGAGATCCGCGCCGTCCTCGGCCCCCGCCGCCCCCCCGTTCCCGGGCCCTTTGCAACGCCCGCTGCCGCAGCTCCCCTCGCCCCGGACGGGTTCGCGCTCGAGGGCACGATTCGCGACGCCCGGACGGACCGACCGATCCTCAAGTGGGAGGCCTCGATGCGCGGCGAGGGAGGGGAACGCCGGACCGCGTTCCCCGTCGGCCCCGGGAGATTCCGATCGGAGGGGCTCGCGCCCGGTACCTGGACCTTGGAGGTGCGCGCCGAGGGGTACGAACCCGAGTTCCGCAAGGACCTCCGCGTGGGGCCCGATGGCGCGGCCGACGCGCTCGAGGTGAGGCTCGTCGCGGGCATCCTTCTGCGCGGGAGGGTCCGCGACGAGGGGGGAGTGCCGATCGGCGGAGCGCGCGTGCTGTTCGACGGTCAGGGCGTGCCTTCCTTGCACGGAGAGGCGGGGCCCGACGGCCGGTTCTCCGTGCGGGGCTTGCGGGCCGGCGCGCGCTACGCGGTCTGGGTCGCCCGGGACGACGGGCACGGCGGGATGGCGTTCTGGGTGCCGAAGCCGTTCGAGGACCTCCCCATCGCCCCCGAGGCAACGACGGTCGAGCGAGAGCTGACGGTGGGCGTCGCCGGCTCGTTGGCGCTGGACGTCCCATGCGAGGCTCTCGGGACGGGCGCGACCGCGCCGACGGGGGACGAGGTCGCGGCGGGAAAGGCCACGGTCCTCACGTTCACGGACTCCGCACGATCCACGGTCTGGAGGACCGTGGGCGTGTGGCAACGGCAGCGCAGCGTGGTGCTGCCGGTCGGGCGGTGGAGCGTGCGCGTCGAGGTGCCCGGCATGCCCTCGCGGGAGGTCGAGGTCGTCGTGGAGGCGGGGAAGAACGCGCAGGCCACGATCCAGATTCCGTGAGCCCGTGTCCGGCTGTGCGCCCCTGCGGACCGAGGAGATCGCGTGCGAAGAGGGATTCGCGCCCGGCGCCGGGGCCCGCGGCGCTCCGGTTCGACCGGGTCCAGCCGCAAGGAGGAGGGTGCGGCGCGGCGCGCGCGGCGCCCTGCGAGGCTCGACGGCGATGGGGCGTCGCCTCCCCCCGGAGACTCACCACGCCACGGTGTAACCACCGCCCGCGTCCGACGGGAACTCCGTCCGCACGCGCACCCCTCGGTAGGTGATCCCGGCCCACCGGGTGGTGGTCGGCACGCGGTGGTTGAGACAGAGCGTGGCCTGCGGCCCCCCACGGGCCACGACCCGCGCGAGCGCCTCCGTGTCGGGATGCGCGAACTTCCTCCCGCTGGTGGAGACGAGGTATCGGTCGCACTCGACGGCCGCCAGCAGCTCGTCGGAGAGGTTGGCCCGGCTTCCGTGGTGAGGAAGCTTCAGCGCGTCGAGCCGGAGGCGCCCGCCGTGCAGCCGCTCCCGCGGCAGGCGGCGGATCGACGCCGTCAGCACCGAGGGATAGGCGTCCGCGCCGAGCAGCACCGCGCGCGAGCCGAGCTCGACGAGCATGGCGATGCTCGAGCCGTTCGCCGGTGCGCCGTCCTCCTCGAACCGGCGGGCGACGAGCGCGTCGATGGCGGGCGGCCACGGGTCGCGGCGCCCCAGCTCGTCCGGGGCGCGCGGCTCCGGGGGCGCGTCCGCGCGCGCCGCCAGCACCGTCGGCCCCAGCGCCGCCTCCCAATGGACCGCCAGCTTCGAAAGGAGCTCCGGGGTCGGCGAGAGCAGGGTCAACGCGAGCCCTCCCCTCCGCACGACGCGGGGCAGCGGCTCGTTCGGCCGGACCACGGCGGCCCGCCACCCGTCCTGCCGAGGCAACGACTCGTTCCAGGGGATGCGAAGCCGCTCGATGGCGGCGGAGAGCCGCTCCGCCCGCGGGACGCCGAGGAGGTCGGGACGCAGGTGCTTGTACCCGTTGAACCAGATCTCCTCGACCGAGAGGCCCGTCGGCGGGCGCTCGAGCAGGTCGACCACGCCGCCGATGTGGTCGTCGTCGATGTGCGTCACGACGAGGAGGTCGATGGAGAGGCGCCCGCCCTCCTCCGCGATCGCACGCTCGACCCGCGCTCGCAGCGGCGACTTGTCGGGGGGCCCGCCATCGACGACCAGGTGGCGGCGCGTGCCGCCATCCCTCCAGGTGATCCAGAGACAGTCCCCCTCCTCGGCCGGGAGCATCTCGAACGTGAACGTCTCGCTCATCCGAGTCTCCAATCCGCGTCGCCGAACGCGACGAGCGCGAGCCCGATCGGGAAGCCCGCGGCGAGGAGCTCGCGTCGGATTCCCGTCATGAGGTCTCCGATCGACCAGCGCCCGGGCTCGGCTTGCCACGCCTGAGCCATGCGCCCCACCAGTCGCCTCGCGACGTCGGCGGCGTGCCGGCCGAGCACCGGCGTGAGGGTGGCGACCACGATCGGAGCTCCCGCGTGACGGAACTGGGAAGGGAACTTCCGAAGGCCCACCCCGGCGCCCGCGGTGTCGCAGCCGAGCAGCAGCACGACGACCGGCTCGGGTGGTTCGGTCGCCCCCACGATCGTCTCGTCGATCCTGGGCTGGGGCAGCAGGTCGCCGCTCCCGATCTCGAGCGCCTCCTGACCGACGTCGGGATCCACGTCCGTGTGAGGGAGGAGGACCTCGAGCGTCGGCTTCCGGGTGGCGACCTGGGTTCGCCAGGCGTCCCAGCCGACGACCCGTTCGGTCGAGGAGAGCGCCCCGAGTGCCGTCAGGAGGGCCGCGACCTGGTCCGCCCCCACCGGGGTCGCCTCCGCCCGATCGCTGCGGGCGAACAAGGAGGAGGTCGGCGCGCGCAGCTCCCGCCGTCCGGCGAGGGTCGCGTCGCGGTGGAGCGTGTCCCGGTCCGGGGCCGACGCCGGATCGAAGGCGTGGCGTTCGATGACCTTGTGGAGGCCCCAGAAGCGCCCCGCACAGACGTGCGTCCCGCTCGCCCGGTGGGGGCAGGTGCCGCATCCGCCCGACGCGAGGGCCGCGGGCTGCTGGGGGCAGGTCGGTGCGTTGCGGTCCGGTGCCGCGCCTTCGTAGACCAGCTCCAAGGGCAGCACCGCCTCCGGCTTGGATGCGATGACCTGGATGCGCTGCGCTGTGCCGGAGAACGCCGGCCCCAGCCCCGCGTCGATGAAGGCGCGCCGCAGGAGGACACCATCGCCCGCGAGCCGGACCAGCAGCGCCCGCGTCCCCTCGGCATCGAGCACGGCCGCGGGGCCGGAGGTCGCCACGGACTCCATCGCGACGAGCAGCCGCTCGACGGCGGCCTCCGTCTCCGTGCTGAAGGCGCGGAGCTCGACCCGGTCGCCCGCGACGCCGGTCACGGCGCGCCCACCGTCGGGCAGACGATTGACGAAGCAGGCCAAGTCGAACCGGCGACGATCCTCGAGCTCGTCCAGCACCGCCAGGGTGGCCGTCTCGAGCTCCAACACGATCTCGCCGTTCGGATCGGCGGTGGCGAGCGCCGACTGGAGGATGCGGCCGGCGTGCACGACGAGGACGCGGGCCCAGAACGGTCGCGCGTCCATCATGCGGATCCGAAAGCTCGCCGAGGTGCTCGCCCCGCGCACGGGGAGCCGGATCGGGACCGACGCCGCGTCGGGCCCTTCGGGGTCGGCGGCACCGCGGCCCGCGGAGGGGCCATCCACGTCCACCTGGACGAGTCCGCCGGGCACGACGACGGCGATCGTGAGGATCTCCTCGTCCCGCCCCTCGAAGAGGCCCTTCATGGGAACGGGCGGCAGCTTCGAGCCCCGAGGACGGCCGGGACCGACGTGGACCCGCAGCGAGGCCGTGGCCGGTCCCTCGGAGGCGCGCTCGTAGCGCCCCCGGGCGTGCAGGTAGCGGGCCTCCGGCGGGAGCTCCCGTTCCGCCCGTTCCGCCAGGTCGAGGCCGAGGGTCGCTCCGTCTCGCTCCCGGTCGAACGTGAGCGCTGCCAGTTCCTCCGCCATCGGCCCGGGCGAGGAGACCGACTCCGACGCGATGGAGACGACGCCCGTCGGGTCGAGATCGCCTCGGAACCCACCGGCCTCGGTAGCCAGCTCGGAAGAGGCCCCGGCCTCGACCTCCCACGCAGGCTCCCGCGGAGGCTCCCGCCTCGCGACGCGACGCCGCAGCGCCGAACGCACCGACGTCGCGGCGAACGGGTCGTGCCCCACCCATATGAACCCCGTGGGCGCCATCAGCAACGGTCCCGGGGTCAGGCCGAAGGACGCGACGATCCGGAGCGCGTCGTGGGCCCGGGCCGCCCGCGCCAGGGCCACGTCGAGCGGGTCGTCGTGGCTCAGGGCCTCGAACAGATTCGGGAGCACCGGCCACCGCGGGGATACCGAGGCGACGACCGAAGCTTCGATCGAGGCTCCGATCCGGGCCATGACGTCGGGGGCCAGGGAGGGGGCGGGCGGCTCGATCACGACCAGCGCCGTCGCTCGAGCCCGCAGCTCCCGCAGCGCCTCCCAAGCGCCTGTGCGCCGCCCGTCTACGAGGAGCAGGTCGCACGTCTCCACGCCCGCGCCCAGGCGTCGGACCTCGAGGAATCGCCGCCACGGCGGGGGCATCGCGGACATCTCCGCCTCGAGCAGTGCCCACGAGGCGTCGTCCGTAACTCCGACGCGGACGGGCCAGTGCCAGGAGGACTTCCGCCCCCATCCAGGTCTGTCCGGATCCGGTCCGAGCTCGATCCAAGCAGCAGCCACGGAGGGATTGGCCCTCAGCTCGGCCACCGTCCGCCAGGATGCCTCGGCATCGTCCACGCCCCGCGGCAGGAGAATCGCGATGCGCCACCTCG
This sequence comes from uncultured Planctomycetales bacterium, assembly GCA_964546345.1. Taxonomy (GTDB): domain Bacteria; phylum Planctomycetota; class PLA2; order PLA2; family JAEUHO01; genus JAYTCP01. The sequence continues at coordinate 8,473 of CAZJJQ010000004.1, read as the reverse complement.
CCCGCGAGCCGGTACGCGCGAGCGCGGCTGCATCCGCCGCACCCGCCATCGCCTGCCACTCGGCGGCGGCGGCCCTGGGCGTGAGCCCCGAGAGCACCGAATCCCAGCGGGCCGGGTGCGCGGCTCCCCACCGGAGGGGGCCGGGCACGGAGAGCCAGAAAGCAAGGGCCTTCGGCCCGGAGATGCCGGGCACGAAGCCGTCCGGAAGCGCCGCCAGGAGCCCGGCGCACAGGAGCGCATCCGGACGATCCTCGGGGCTCGCCCCCTCCAACCAGCCTTCCCAAGGGAGCAAGTTCATGCGTGAGGCTCCGGCCGGGTCGCGTCGGCGGGCAGCCCTTTCCGCCGTTCGAGCCGGGAATCCTACTCAGTTCGATCTCCGCTCGCAACGGGCCCGCCGGCCCGCGCCCGCTACCGCGCCGGCCGCGCACGACGTCCCCGCCCCCCGCCTACCCAGCGGCTCCGTCCCGCCCCTACTTCTTGTCGGGAATGTTGATGAAATCGCCGTGGTTCTCCTTGGCGAGCCGCTCGAGGAACGGCAGGTCGAGGCCCAGGGAGCCCATGGCGATCACGTGGAGGTCCACCTTCGCGAAGCGGTTCACGTCCCGCATCCAGGAGAGGATCGTCTCGGTGTCGGTGATCTCGCCGCGCGAGGGCGTGCCGTCCGTGAGGAAGTAGATCGTGTCGGGGACGGGCTCGAGGTTGCCCGTCATCGTGGACTTCTCGTGGAGGCCCACGGCGGCCTTGAGCGCGCCGAAGATGTTCGTCTCGCCGTCGGGGTAGGCGGCGTCGAGGGCGCCGAGCGCCGCGTCGCGCGCGCCGCCCGCGGTGACGAGCGTGTCGCGCCACGGACGCACCTCGGTCGAGAAGAACACGATGTTGAACTTGGCGCGCTCGTCGAGCTTTTCGATGGCGCTCTTGGCCGCGGTCTTCGCCACGAGGATGCGGGTGCCGCTCGGGATCGTGCCGAGCCGCTGCTGGGCGTCCTTCGGCACGTCGATGGTCAGCTCCATCGACTTCGAGAGGTCGAGCACGAACAGCACGCTCTGCGAGAAGATCCGGCGCCCGTAGTAGGTCGTCTCGTCGGCGTCGCCACCGCCGGGACCGTTCCGCTTGGGCGGCGGCGCGTAGCGATCGTCCTCGGGGTTGCGCTTCACCTCGGGCGGCGGAGGCGGGGGCAGGCCCTTCGGCTTCTGTCCCTTCCACCAGGTGCGCCAGGTGACCGGGTTCGCGATGAAGGTCTCCTGGGTGATGGCGCGCAGCGCCTTGTGGACCTCTCGGTGCAGGCGCCCTCCCTCCGCGTCGAGCCGGTCGATCAGGGGCTCGACGGCGTCGGCCGTGCCGAAGACCGCGAGCGCCTGGATCGCCGCGAGGCGCACCTGCCAGTCCGACGCCTTCAGCCGCTCCACCACCGCCGGGGTCGCGGGTCCGCCGACGCGTCCGTACGTGGCCAGGGCGTCCGCCTTCGCGATGAACGCCTTCGGGCCGCGGTCGTCCATCCTCGCGACGAGGGCCGCCGCGCTCGCGGGGTCGTGAATGCTCGCGAGCGCCGTCGCCGCGTTGGCACGGACCAGCCAGTGCGGGTCGTCGAGCAGGGCCTCGAGCCGCGCCCGGACCGCGGGGTCCTTGCGTTTGCCGAGCGCGCGGGCGATCAGCGCGCGTCCGAGGGGCTCGCGCCACGCGAGGCCCTCCGTGCGCATCCACTCGAGCACCTCGGGCTGGGTCGTGCGCTCGAAGAGGATGGCGATCGTCTCGCGGATCAGGTCGGAGTCGAGGTTGAGGCGCCCGAGCGCGGCCTCCGCCACCTTCACGTCGCGGAACTTCTCGACGCCGCGGAGCAGGGTCCCGAGGGTGGGCACGTCCTGCTCGGTCACGAGCCGCCGCCGTTCGGCGCCGTCCACGCCCTCGTCCACCTTCCCCTCGTCGAGGGGCACGTCCGCCATGGTCTTGCGACGGCCGAGGAGGCGGTCGGCCCAGCGCTTGTCGAAGTCCTCGGGCGTCATGCCGAGGCCCTCCCGGAACGCCGTCCCGTGCTCCTTGCCCTCGCGGATCCTGCGCAGGACCGCCAGCCAACGGGCCCGGTCCTCGCGCAGCATCACGTCCATGTACGACCACGCCCGCACGTGGTCGTCGAAGGAGAGATGCGAGGTGGAGGCGATGGCGAAGAGCTGGTCGATGGGGATGCGCTTGTTCGCGGCGATGATCTTCGCCTTGTCCTCCCAGAGCCGGCCGCTGCCGGACGCGGCCCCGCCCTCCTCCGTGCAGAACGTCGTGAAGTCGCGCGTGAGGGGGTTGGACTTGCACAGCCAGTCGGCACAGCCCGTGAACGCCCACCGGGGGCACTCCTTGAGGAACCCGCCGACACCGTGCCAGCACGACCAGAGGATGTGCCCGATCATGTGACGGCAGTAGGCGTGGATGTCGCGGTCGGTGTCGTAGTCCTCGAGGCAGAGCGCGAAGCCGTTCCAGCACATGCCGCCGGCGATCTTGCCCTCGGCGCCCGCGAACACGAACCCGATCTTGGCGCCGCCGAAGTAGGCCGCGCGGTAGGCCTCCTTCTTCATGCGGGTCTTGCACAGGTAGATCGCCATGGGCTTGTCGAGGCGGATCTCGGCGCCGAACGCGGCCACGAAGTCGTCGTAGGCCTTCTCGGCGCGCTCGAGGGTGAGGTGCGCGAGCTCGTGCGTGTCCGCGAACCGCTGGCCGCCCTGGGCGATGAGGCGCACCTGAGGGATGTCGCACGCGACGTAGAAGTGGCGGCTCCACGCGACGACGCCCTGGCGCCCGTCGGTGGGGTCACCCTTGCGTTGGCCCCGCCCCATCTCGAGCAGGAGCTGCTTCGAGAGCTTCTCCTTCGTGGCGGCGTTCGCCGCCGTGAAACCGGGGAGGCCGTCGCAGGCGGTGCACTCGGTGTCCGCGGCGCACCGCGAGCACTGGATGCCCCACGACGACGCGTGCCGCTTCCAGAAGCACTCGACCTTGGGCGACTCCATGCAGCCGGGCGGCCAGGCGTCGGGGGCCGACTTGCCCCCGCACGTGCCGCCCGCGGCGCAGACGCCGCAGCGGCAGGGGTCCTCCGGCGGCTTCATCGGCGACCGCAGGTAGTGCCAGCACGCCTTCCCCGTCACGCAGGGGCAGTTCCCCGGCTTCATCCGCTCGTCGGGGGTGTCGGCCGCCCCGACGAACCGGAGGCCCCCGAGGATCACGACGAGCATCAGGACGGAGAGCAGGCGGAGGAGTGCTCGCAGGATCGCGGACCTCACGGGACCGGCGCATCGTACCGCCCGCCGCATCGCGCGCCGGGACCCCGGTCCCGGAACGTGCACGGGTCCGTGCGCCAGGACAACGGCCGCTCGCCTCCCCCCTCGCCCCCGCCCCGATTCCCGGCGCACACGCTCCACCGCCCAGTTCGGGCCCCCCCGCCGTGCCTGCTCCTCACCTTCCCGCACCCTCCCCCGCGCCCCCACCCTCCCCCGGGGCTCCGCCCGTCCGTCCTCCCCCCGCCCCCACGGCCCCGTCCTTCGGGGTACCTTCCTCCCTTCGTGCGCGAGGCCGGGGCCGCTCCATGGTGGAACGCCCGCCCCGCGACGTGCCCCGTCCGAAGGAGTCCAGATGTCCTTGTCGAAGCGCTTCCTCTCGCTCGCCGCGATCGTCGCGGTCGGCGCGTGCTCGTTCGCCGGTCTCGCCCGCGCGGGCGACGACGCCCCCAAGGCCCCCGCCGCCGAGGCCACCAAGCCCGCCGCCGAGGCCCCGAAGACCGACGCCGACGCGCCGAAGACCCCGACCCCGATGCACGCGATCATGGGCTGGATCGCGTCCCAGGTGGCCCCGGGCCTCGAGAACCCCTGCCCGTCCACGGCCGAGGGTGAGAAGGCGTGGCGCTCGTGGTTCGGCGGCGGCCAGGACGTGAAGCTCGCGGGCCTGCGCGACGCGCTGGTCGCCCAGGGGTGGACCGCCGATCGCACGGTCACGTTCTTCCAGGAGATGGCGAAGGCGTCCGCGCCCGCCTGCAAGGACTGCAAGGAGTGCAAGGGCGAGAAGGGCTGCGACGGCGGCATGTGCGGCGAGGGCAAGTGCCCCTGCGACGGCGAGAAGGGCGAGTGCCCCGAGGGCAAGTGCCCGAAGGCCGGCGCCGAGAAGGGCGAGTGCCCGGGCGGCAAGTGCCCCGACGCCGACAAGAAGCCCGAGAGCAACCCCACGCCGGCGCCCGCGAAGCCGTAGCGCCTCGCGCGAGCCACGGCGCCCCGCGAGGCGCCGAGCCGCCGGCCGGGACGTTCGTCGTCCCGGCCGTCGTCGTCTGCGGGCCGCGGCACACCGAAGCGCACCGCGATCCGCGCTCGGGCGCGCGGGGCCCACGGGACTCCGGGGGGCCGAGCCGCCGGAGGAGGAAGGGGGCGGCGGGGGAAGGGGGAGGCGCGAGGAGCGCGCCGCCCGCCCGAGCCTCACGCGCGCGGGAGGAGGATGCGCAGCGAAGCCCCGGGCGGGGGGACGTCCTCGACGTCCACGGCGCCGCCCGAGCCTTCGGCCAGCCGACGCACGAACGCCAGGCCGAGGCCGGTGCCGGTCACCTTCGTCGTCCAGAACGGGTCGAAGACCTTGGCGCGCAGCTCGGGCGGGATGCCCGGCCCCTCGTCGCGGACGCGGACGGCGACGCGTCGCGCGTCCTCGCGCGCGAGGGACACGGTGATGGCGCCGGTCGAGCCCTGCGCCTCGACGGCGTTCACCAGCAGGTTGAGAACCGCCTGCCGCAGGGGCTCCTCGTACGAACGCACCTCGAGGCTCTCGCCCGCGGGCGCGAACCGCACGTCCACGGCCTGGAAGCGTGGATCGCTGCGGGCGATGTCCACGGCGGAGGCGATGGCGGGCACGGGATCGAACACGACGGGAGGCCCCCGCAGGGGCCGCGCGAGCCGCAGCGTGTCGTCGAGCAGGGACTTCATCTGCGCGAGGCGCGAGCGGGCCATGCGGGCCACGTCCGTGCGTTCGGCGGGGACGAGGTCCTTCGCCAGCAGATCGACCGCCGAGGCGAGGCTCGCGAGCGGGTTGCGGATCTCGTGCGCGAAGGTGCTCGTCACCCGGCCGAGCTCCGCCAGGCCCCGCACCGCCGAGAGCTCGTCGAGCAGGCGCCGCACCTCGACCTCGGACGCGGCGGCCGACGCGGGGGACGACGAGGCGGGGGCGGCGTCGGCGGGAGGAGGAGCCGCGGTCGCGGGAGGCCGCGACGACGACGCGGAGGCGGCCGCCGGACCGAGCAGCGTCAGGAGGACGCCGGGATCGATCGGAGCGTCCCAGACGGCCTCCCCGCCGTCGCGCAGCGCGCGCGCGAGGGCGACGGAGGGAGAGGGGTCGGGCCGGCCGCCCAGGCGCGGGCGCAGGGAGAGCACCGCGCGCGCGGTCGGGCGGGGGCCGTGGGGCGAGCGCCGCACCACCAGCTCGGCGCCCTCGACGCTGCCGGCGGGCAGCACCTCGTGGCCCACGGACGTGAGCAGCTCGCGGAGGGCCGTCTCGAGGATCGGGTCAATAGCCGACAGGGCGATGCGCATCGGGCTTCCCGGGGGCGACGTGACGGGCTCGACGCAGGATCAGGCGGACCCCGGTGGAGAAGCCCACGGGGTGGGACGCCTCGAAGGAGCCGTCGTGCAGCTCGGCGGCGATCGGGACGTACGCGAGGCCGAGCGCCTCGGGGCCGTGCATCGCCACGAGGGACGGCTCGGACGGGCCGTCGTGGGCGACCTCGACCTCGAGCCCTTCCTCGACGCCGCCGCGGGCGCTGACGCGCACGGCGCCGCCCGGATCCCGGTTCACCGCCGCCTGGATCAGCTCCTCGAGGGCCAGCTGCGTCGAGCCGACGTGGAGGCGCGCCTCGAGGGTGGGCGGCTCCACGTCGCGATGGACGACGGTCCCGGGCGGGAGGCTGACGTTGGCGGCGACGGCGTGGAGCAGCGCCTCCACGGAGACGGAGGCGGGCTCGGACTGGACGGGGGGGAACCGCGCGATCCACCGGCGCGCGAGCTCGCCGATGGCGCGCAGGGACTCGTCCACGCGGGCGACGTGCTCGAGGAGGCGCGGGTCGCCCGGCGGCAGGCGCCGGAGGCGCTCGGTGTGGCACAGCGTGGCGTCCACCGCATCCTCGACGGTCTCGGCGCAGCGTCGCGCCACCGCGTGCGCGAGGACCGTCGCGTCCTGGCGGAGCCCGAGCTCCCGGGTGCGACGGCGGTAGGCCTCGAGCATCAGGGCGAGCTCGACGTCGAGCGCCTTCCCGAGCGCGGCGCCCGCGGCCTCGCCCTTCGCCGGGTCCTCGGGCCACGCCCGGACGGCGTCGGCACGGACGTCCTCGCGCAGGCCGTTCATGGCCGTCACCATCAGGTGCTGGGGCATCCCGATGCGCACGTGCGTCCGGCCGATCTCCTCCCGGGTCCGCGCGTAGGCCTCGTCCACGGGCAGGGTGAGCATCTCGTGGAACCAGGCCGAGAGCGAGCGCTTCAGGCGCAGGATCCGCCCCTCGTCGCCGAGGATCGCGACGGCGGTCGGGTTGCCGCGCAGCCGCGCGTAGAACCGTTCGACCCAGCCGGGCACGCAGCCGGCGACCCGCGGAGCCGTCGCGCGGAGCATCGCCTCGTCCTGCGGGCCGTAGTGGAGGGCCCGCTGGATCTCGCCGACCTCGGTCGCGTCCTTCACGCGGGGGACTCCTCCGCCCCGGCCTTGCCGAGCAGACCGAGACGCTGCAGGCGGTAGCGGAGCTGGTCGCGCGAGAGGCCCACGAGCCGCGCGGCCGCCGACTGGTTGCCGTCCGTGCGTCGCATGGCCTGGCGCACGAGGTCGTCCATCAGCTCCTCGACGCGGACCCCGTCGGAGGGCAGGACGAACCCCTCGCCCACGGCCGCGCCCGGCGTCGGGTCCTCGGAGACGTCGGCGACGTCGAGCACGTCGCGCCGCGCGAGGATGACCGCGCGCTCGATGGCGTTGCGGAGCTCGCGCACGTTGCCCGGCCAGGGGCGCCGGGCGAGGTGGGCGAGGGCCGCGTCGGTCAGGGTCAGGGCGGGGCGCCCCCACTCCGCGGCGAGGTCGGAGGCGAACCGGCGCGCGAGCAGCGGCACGTCCTCCGGGCGCTCCCGCAGCGGGGGGATGCGGAGCGGGACGACGCGCAGGCGGTAGAGGAGGTCCTCGCGGAACTTCCCCGCCTGCACGAGCGTGCGCAGCTCGCGGTGGGTCGCCGAGACGACGCGCACGTCCACGTCGATCTCGCGGAGGCCTCCCACCCGGCGGAAGCGGCGCTCCTCGAGCACGCCCAGGAGCTTCGCCTGGATCGCGGCGCCCATGTCGCCGATCTCGTCGAGGAAGAGCGTGCCGCCCTCGGCCGCCTCGAGCAGGCCCATCTTGCGACGGCGCGCGTCCGTGAACGCGCCCGCCTCGTGGCCGAGCAGCTCGGACTCGAGCAGCGTCTCGGGCACCGCGGAGCACGTGATCGAGACGAAGGGCTTGCCCGCGCGCGTGCTCTCCTCGTGGATCGCGCGCGCCACGAGCTCCTTGCCGGTCCCGCTCTCGCCCTCGAGGAGCACCGCGCGGGCCGCCGAGGCCGCGATGCGGCGCACCTGCTCCCGCATCGACACCGCCACGGGCGAGGTGCCGAGGAAGCTGTCGGCGCCGACGCCGGGCTCGCTGAGCCGGCGGAGCCGTCGGTTCTCGCGTCGGAGGTCGCCGGTCTCGAGCGCCTTGCCGACGTGCGCCTCGAGCGCGTCGGGCTCGACCGGCTTCTCGATGTACGTGAAGGCCCCGCGGCGCATCGCCTCGACGGCGTGCTCCACGGAGGCGTGCCCCGTCACCACGATCACCGGCGTGCCGGGCTGCGCCGCCTCGAGCTCGCTCATCACGTCGAAGCCGGTCCCGTCGGGCAGGCGCCAGTCGGTCACGACGACGTCGAAGACCTCGGTCGAGAGGCTCGCCTTCGCCGCGCGGACCCCGTCGGCCTCGCGCACGCGATGGCCCTTCGCGCGCAGCCCTTCCGCGAGGGCGCGGCGGATCAGCGGATCGTCCTCGACGAACAGGAGGTTGGCCGGCACGGGAGACGCCTCGGGACCGCCGGACGATAGCAGACTCGTCGGCCCCCCCGGGGGGACGGGCACGGTGTCCGGGCCCTGCGCCCTGCGGACGCCCGCGCACCCGGCTGCGGCCCGATCCGCACGGATCGCCCCCCCTCCCCCCCGCGCCCCCCCGCTCCCGGCCCGGCTGCGCCTGGGGTTGTGCCCGTGCCGCCCTCCCCGCGTCGCTCGGCACGCGGCTCGCATCGGGGACGCACGGGAGGACGTGCCGTCCTCTCGAAGGAGCCCGCCCCATGGCCCCGCGCACCCCGAAGTCGTCCGCCCCGAGCAAGGCCCGCGGTGCGTCCAAGGGGGGGAAGAAGCCGGCAGCCGCGGCCCGCAAGCGGTCGGCGCCCACCCCGCCCGTCAAGGCGGCCGCGAAGGCGGCCCGGACGCCC
>CAZJJQ010000003.1:0-26157 GCA_964546345.1 uncultured Planctomycetales bacterium | reverse complement strand
CTGCTTGAGAGCGAGATCGACGCAGGACATGTCGTACGGCGTCGTGTCGGTCATGCGGGCGTAGCGGAACTTGCCCTCCGCATCGACGACGATGATCTGGCCCTCGTACTTGAGCTTGAGGCCCGTGATCGTGTCCTTCGGGACCACGATCATCGCCGGCAGGAGGTTCAGCGTCGGCGAGTCGGCGATGAGCTTCTTGTACCAGTCCTGCTCGGTCTCGGGGCTCATGTCGGCCTCGACCTTGAGCGTCTGCGGGTTGTACTTGTTGTAGGTCGCGATGCCGGCCGCCTGGACCTTGTCGCCGTAGCCGCGGCGCACGGCCTCCGTGCGCACGAGGCGCCGGTCGGCGTTGCCCGTCGTCATGGCCCAGTAGTGGAGCACCGTGGGCTTCGACCAGTCCTTGGGCGCCTCGGCGGTGCCGACGCTCACGGCGCCCTCGAGCGACGGGGCGGCCGTGCCGACCACGTCGAGGAACAGGCGCAGCTGCTCCACCGTCGAGTTCACCTTGGGCGCGGCCGCGGGGCCCTCGCCGTCGCCGCCCTCGGGCTTCGCGCTCGCGGAGAACTTCGCGAACACGGCCCGCGCGTCGTCGATGCGGCCCGCCGCGAGGTGGACGTCCACGAGGTCCATCAGGCCCTTGTTGAAGTTGCCCTCCGCCGCCTTGGTGAAGGCGTCCATCGCCTTCGCCTCGTCGCCGGCGAGGCGGTGGGCGCGACCCTGGTCGTCCCAGCTCTCGCTGGTCGCCTTGCCCTCGGGGAAGTCCTCGCGGTACTTCTCGGCCGCGGCCACGGCCTTGTCGTACTGCTTGAGCTTCGTGTAGGCGGTGATCAGCTCCTTGCGCGCCGTCTCGCGGTTGATCGCGTTGTCCTTCGCGGCCTTCTCGTCGCCCGGGGCCGGCGTCCACTCGCAGAACTGCTCGAGCGTCGCGGTGGCCTTGTCGTAGGCCTCGCCGCGGTTCCACATCAGGCCGAGCCAGAACAGGTCCTTGCCGGAGACGCCCTTCTCGGCCCACATCCCAGCGCGCGTCTTGCAGTGCGACGCGCCCCGCGCCTTGCAGAGCTTCCAGTCCTTGAAGATCGACGTGTCGTCGGTCTCCTGCTTCTTGGGCTTGGGCGGCTCCTCCTCACCCTCCGCGCGCGCGAGGCGTGGGGCGGAGAGCGTCAGCGGGAGCAGGATCGCGAGGGTCGGGACGGCGAGGCGGGACCAGCGTGCGGCCATGGGGGGGCTCCGGCGGGTCGCGGCGGGGACGAAGCCGGCCGGACCCGGAACGCGGAAACCTACCACCCCCGGGACCCCCGTCCACGGCGGGGGTGGATCGGTCCGGAGGACGCCGGCGAGGGGCGGCGGGAGCGGCGGGACCGGGGGGGCGAACCGCCCGAGGAAGAGGGGGGCGGCGGGGGGAGGGGGCCCTGGCGGCCCGTTCCCGCCCGGGGTGGGGAATCGTCTCCCCCCGGCGGCGGTTCAGCCCACCCCCCGGGGCGGCCGATAGGGAGAGCCCCCCTGCGGAGGCCCACGGGCGACATGAGGCTGGACACCGAGACGACCGTGCTGATCGCGGACGACGACACCTCGTTCGCGACGTTCGCCCGGACTGCCCTGGCCGGCATCGGGGCCACCACCCGCACCGTGGAGGACGGCAACGCGTGTCTCGCCGCCGCCCGGGAGTCGCGCCCCGACGCCATCCTGCTCGACCTCTTCATGCCCGGGCTCGACGGGCTCGAGGTCCTCCGGCGGCTCCGGGCCGACCCCGAGACGGCCGGGATGCCCGTGATGCTCCTGACGGGCCTGCCCACGGGCGAGACCCTCTCGGAGGCCCGGGCAGGCGGCGCCGACGACGTCCTGTTCAAGCCCTTCATGGTGGCCGACCTCCTCGAGCGCGTCCGGCGGCTGCTGGATCGTCATCGTGGCGTCGCGCGGGAGCTGTCGGCATGACCTCCATCCAAGAGCTGCTCGCGTTCACCCTCCAGGCGGGCGCGTCGGACCTCTACCTCTCCTCGGGCGCGCCGATCATGGTGCGCATGCACGGCGACGTGCGCCGGCTGGACGTGCCCGGCGTGCCCGCCGACGGCGTGCCCGCGGCCGAGGTGTCGCGCATGCTGCTCTCCGTCCTGACCGACGCCGCGCGGGAGCGGCTCGCGCAGGACCTCGAGATCGACATCGCCGTGAGCGTGGGCTCCGCCGGCCGCTTCCGCGTGAACGTGTTCCAGCACGAGCGCGGCCTCGGCGGCGTGTTCCGCACGATCCCGCTGGGCATCCCCACGATCGAGTCGCTCGGCCTCCCGGCCGTGGTCACCGAGCTGTGCGAGCGCCCTCACGGGCTCGTCCTCATCACCGGCCCCACGGGCGCCGGGAAGAGCACCACGCTCGCGGCCATGGTCGATCGGATCAACCACCTCAAGCCCGGGCACGTGATCACGATCGAGGACCCCATCGAGTTCGTGCACCGTCCCGCGATGTGCATGGTCCACCAGCGCGAGCTCGGCGCGAACACGCGCTCCTTCGCCGCCGCGCTCCGCAGCGCGCTGCGCGAGTCCCCCGACGTGATCCTCGTCGGCGAGATGCGCGACCTCGAGACCATCGAGCTCGCCCTGACCGCCGCCGAGACGGGCCACCTGGTCCTCGCGACGCTCCACACGGTGTCGGCGTGGAAGACCGTGGACCGCATCGTCAGCGTCTTCCCCGCCGCGCAGCAGGAGCAGATCCGGACCCAGCTCGCCGGCAGCCTCGAGGGCATCGTGGCGCAGATCCTCCTCAAGCGCGCGGACGGCCACGGTCGCGTGGCGGCCCACGAGACGTGCCTCGGGACCTCCGCCGTACGCGGCATGATCCGCGAGGGCAAGGTCCACCAGCTCACCTCCGCGATCCAGACGGGTGGCAAGCTCGGGATGCAGACGCTGTCGTCCTCCATCGCCCGGCTGGCCGCCGACGGCCGGATCACCCGCGCCGTGGCGGAGGACGCGCAGCTCGGGCACTGCGGGGTCATCGACCTGCAGCCGCCGCCTCCCGTGCCGCAGGCCCCGTCCGTGGGCCCGCTGGGCGCGGCGCCCCGTCGTTCGCTGGTGGGGTCGTAGCCGTCCCGTCCGGGGCGCGGGGCGCCGGCGTCCCACCGGAGCATGGATTCCCAGGCTCGCCCGGGGTCCGTACGGACCGTGGGACCCCTGGTGGAATGTCGGGCCGGGGCGATCCGAGCCCCGTGGTCCGCCGAGGAGCCGCCCGACCGATGATCCGTCACCTGTCCGTGCTCGCCGCGCTCGTCGCCCTGGCCTCCGGCCTCGGGTGCGGAGGAGGCGGCGGCGGTGGGGGCGGCGCCGGGGGCTTCCAGCGGGAGGTCGTGACCACCCTCACCTTCCCCTTCGCCTCGAGCTCGAGCCTCGTCGCGGCGGAGGCCTTCCCGAGCCTGCCGTCCTTCGACACCCCGGTCTTCGTCACGTCTGCGCCGGGCGACGCGGGTCGGCTCTACGTCGTGGAGCAGCCCGGGCGCATCCGCATCGTGTCCCGGTCGCCCGGCGCGACCTCGTACGGGACGTTCCTCGACCTCACCTCGCGCGTCACGCAGACCGGGGGCGAGGAGGGGCTCCTCGGGCTCGCGTTCGATCCGGGGTACGCGACCAACGGCGAGCTCTACGTCTCCTACGTCGCCGCCGGCTCCACGCCGCGCACCTCCGTGATCGCGCGGTATCGCCGGAACGGCAGCGATCCGACGCGCGCGGACGCGACCGAGGAGCGCCTGCTCACCCTCTCCCAGCCCTACACGAACCACAACGGCGGCATGATCGCCTTCGGGCCGGACGGGTATCTCTACGCCGGATTCGGGGACGGCGGCTCCGCGGGGGACCCCCTCAACGCGGGGCTCGATCGCGGCACGCTGCTCGGGAAGCTGCTCCGCCTCGACGTCCACGGCACCCAGACGGGGCTCGCCTACCGCATCCCCACCGACAACCCGTTCGTCGGCGTCGCGGGCGCCCGCGGCGAGATCTGGGCGTACGGCTTCCGCAACCCGTGGCGGTTCTCCTTCGACCGCGGGTCCGGCGCCCTGTGGGCCGGCGACGTCGGGCAGGGCACGCGCGAGGAGATCGACGTGGTCACGCGCGGCGCCAACTACGGCTGGCGCGCCCGCGAGGGCCTGGTGGCCTTCAGCGCCCCCGACGCCGGCCGCGGGCCGTTCACCGACCCGTTGTTCGACTATCCGCGGTCCTCGGGCGCCTGCGTCATCGGCGGCTACGTCTACCGAGGGTCGGCCTTGCCGGCGCTCGCAGGCTCGTACGTGTACGGCGACAACTCCTCCGGCCGGATCTGGGCGCTCTCGGCCTCCGGCGGGGCCGTGACGCGGAACCAGGAGATCGCGTACCTGCCGGGGCTCTCCTCGTTCGGCGAGGACGCCGACGGCGAGCTCTACGTCTGCGACCACCAAGGGGGGCGCCTCCGCAAGCTCGTCGCCGGAGGGGCGGGCAGCGACCCCTTCCCCCAGACCCTCTCGGCCACGGGCCTCTTCCGCGACACGGCGCGCCAGGTCCCCCAGGCGGGGGTCGTGCCCTACGACGTGAACGTGCCGTTCTGGTCCGACGGCGCGGAGAAGGACCGGTGGTTCGCCGTCCCCGGCTTCGAGACCCTCGGCGCCTCGGTGGACGGGCCCTGGACCTTCCCGGTGGGCAGCGTGCTGGTCAAGACGTTCCGGCTCCCCCTCGTGAAGGGCGTGCCCACGAGCGCCGTGAAGGTGGAGACCCGCGTCCTCCTGCGCACGGACGCCGGATGGGAGGGCTACGTCTACCGTTGGCGCGACGACCAGAGCGACGCCGACCTCCTCCCCGGCGGGGCCACGCGCACGTACCAGGTGACCGACCCCTCGGCGCCCGGGGGCACCGCGACCCAGACGTGGACCTTCCCCAGCCGCGCCGACTGCGCGCGCTGTCACACGGCCGCCGCGGGGAGCGTGCTCGGGCTGCGCACGCGGCAGCTCCACCGCAGCTACCCGTACGCGGGGGGGGCGCGCAACCAGCTCGACGCGCTGGCGGCCGCCGGCTACCTCGACGGAAGCCTCGGGAGCCTCGGGTCCCTCCCGGCCCACCCGGAGCCCACCGACGAGGGGGTGCCCGTGTCCACGCGGGCCCGGGCCTGGCTCGATGTCAACTGCGCCGTCTGCCACCGGCCCGGCGGCGGCACCGGCACCTCGATGGACCTCCGCGTCACGACCGACCTCGCCTCCCTGGGGGTGGTGGGCGTGGCCCCCCAGCGGGGCGACCTCGGGGTCGCGAACGCGCGCCTCGTCGCGCCCGGTGCGCCCGAACGCAGCGTCCTCTGGCTGCGGGTGCGGAGCCTCGACGCGAACCGCATGCCCCCGCTGGGCTCCACCGTCGTGGACGCGGACGGCGACGATCTCGTCGCACGTTGGATCCAGGGGATCCCGCCGTGAGGGCGCGGCGCGGGGCCCCAGGCCCGGGGAAGGTCGGGGGCGCGGGGGGCGGAGGGGACGGTGCCGCCCCGGATGCCGCTGCGGCGCGCGCGAGTCCCGCGCCTTCGCGAGGGTGCGGGGGAGGGGAGCCCCCTCGGGGCCGGCAGGGTGCGCGACCCTTGCGGGGTCTCGCCGCACGGCCGCTCCGCACGCTCGGAGCTCCTCACGTCCTCTCGGAGTTCGCGGGCGCCCCGACGTGCCGTAGCATGGGGCCATGACGAGCCCCGCCGAGGCCCCGTTCCCCTGCCCCCGCTGCATCAACGCCAAGATGCTGCCCCAGGTGTGGAACGGTGTTCCCATCCACATCTGCCTGGGGTGCGGCGCGAACTTCTTCGAGGCCGGCGAGCTCGCCGCGTGGGAGGGCTGGTCCTTCGACATCCCTCCCGCGGTCGCGAGCGCCATGAAGCGCCGTCCCGCGCGCATCCTCTGCCCGTCCTGCCACGGCGCCATGGAGCACCTCGACTTCCCCCTCGATCCGCCGCTCACCGTCGAACGGTGCACGTCGTGTCGTGGGTTCCTGCTCGACTTCGAAGAGATCCGGCGCATGCCGGCCGTCGGAACCTGGGCATCGCGCAGCGCGGCCCCGGGCCGCTGAGGGGATTCGTCCATGAAGGTTCACGTCCCCCCCCGCATGTCCGGCCTGAAAGGCACGACGGCGGTCCTCGAGATCGACCTCGAGGCGTCGAAGGCGCGCCGGATCCGGGTCCGCACCTCGGAGGGCCTCCAGGCCCTCGACCTGCGCGGCGAGCGCGTGACCGGGCTCTACGACCTCTCCGAGAACGTGACGCGCGTGCACGTCCCGCTGCGGGTCGCCGTCGGCGGTCCCGGGCGCGCCCGCATCCAGGTGACGCTGGAGGATCTGCGCGCGGCCCTGCCCCCCGAGAGCTGGGAGGGCGACGTCATCCTCGACGCGGCGCCCGTCGCCCGACGCAGCAGGAGCAACCTGCTCGTGGGCCTGGGCTTCGCCGGGCTCGTGGGCGCCATCGGCTGGTTCGTGATCCCGCCGCTGTTCCAGCAGAGCCAGGTGCCGCCGCTCCTCGGGCGCACGCGGATGGATGCGGAGCGCCTCGTCAAGGCGAAGGGGTGGGCCGCCGTCATCGAGTCCGTGGACGCGCCGGAAGGGGCGTCCCCCGACACCGTCCTCGGCCAGAAGCCGGACGCGGGCGTGCGGCTCGGCAAGGACGAGGCGGTCGTGCTCACCGTCGGCCGCGCGGGCGACGCGGATCTCCAGGCCGTGCCCTCGTTGGTGGGGGGGACGGAGGCGCAGGCCACGGCGGCGCTCGCGGGCAAGGGCTTCCGGCTCCGTTCGACCCCCGTCGAGGCCTCGGGTGTGCTCGAAGGGATCGTGAACGCGCAGCGACCCGTGGCCGGCACGCGCCTCGCCGCGGGCTCCACCGTGGAGATCTTCGTCGGCCGTGCGCGGACGCTCGGGACCGCCGAGCCCGTGGCGATGGCGCCCGATACGCCTCCCGTCGCCCCGCCCGCTCCTCCGGTCGAGCCGCCGACGCCGCCCGTGGCCCCCCCGACGCCGCCGGTGGAGCCGCCTGCCCCGCCGGTGGCCCCGACGCCGCCGGGGGAGCCGCCTGCACCGCCGGTGGCCCCGCCGACGCCGCCCGCCGAGCCTCCGGCCCCGCCGGTGGCCCCGCCGGCTCCGTCCGAGCCGGTAGCGATGGCGCCGGACACGCCGCCGGCGAACGGAGTCCCGGCACCGGACGTCCTCGGGCTGGACCGGAAGGCCGCCCAGGCCGCCGTGCGCGCCGCCGGGCTGCTGTGGCGCGAGATCGGGGACGTGGTGCCCGACGAGGACCCGGAAGGGATCGTGGTCCGCCAGACCCCCGCGGCGGGCAAGCCGGTGCTCGACGGCAACGTCGAGCTGGTCGTCTCGCGCCACGCGACCAAGGTCTCGGCCCCGCCCGCGCCGGACGTTGTGGGACGCACCGAGGCCGATGCCCGCGGGGTGCTCTCGGGCGGGCGCTACCACGTCAGCGTCGAGTACGAAGACGTGGACGCCCCGCGCGTCGGCCTCGTGCTCCGCCAGGTGCCGCCGGCCGGCACGCCCACTCCGGATCCTGAGGCCACGTGGGTCGAGATCGTCGTGGGTCGCCTGGCGCCCAAGGCGCCGGAAGCGCCGGTCGTGCCCCCCGCGCCCCCCGTGAATCCCCCGACGCCCCCGGTCGTTCCCCCGACGCCGCCCGTGGAGCCGCCCACGCCGCCGGTCGCCCCTCCGACGCCGCCCGTGGAGCCATCTGCGCCGCCCGTGGTCCCCCCGACGCCGCCCGTGGAGCCGCCCGCGCCGCCGGCGGTCCCGCCGACGCCCGCGACCGAGGGTGCGTTGCCCATGCCGTCGGCCCCGCGCGGCATCCCCGACGTGACGAAGCAGAGTCTCACGGTTCCTCCGGGTCCCCCCGAGCCGCCGATGCCCTCGCTGCCGCGCCCGCCGAGCGGCCCGACCCCGGCGCCCTCGACGCCCCGCCCGCCCGCGATCCCGCCCGGTCAGCCGCCTCCGCTCGTGACCCGGACGGGCGAGACCCTGAAGGTCCCGGTCCTGTCCGACGTGGAGGCCGCGGAGGCGATCCGGTCCGCCCTCGAGGCGGGTCTCGCGCCGCAGATCGTCCCCCTCCGGGATCCGCAGGCGCCGGCAGGGCGCGTGAGTCGCACGTTCCCCGCCGCCGGGGTCGAGGTGCACGTCGGCGATCCGGTGACCTTGAGCGTCGGCACGGGCTCCGCGGTGCCGGGACCCGAGGTGCCCACCTTCGTCGGCCAGACCGTGGTGCAGGCGCTCGATCGCCTGAACCGGGCCGCCATCCGCACCGAGATCGTGCGGGTGAAGGTCAAGCCCGGCGTCTTCCCCGCGGGCGACGTGGTGCTCGCGCAGTTCCCGGCGGGTCCGTTCCCCATCGGGCCGGGCGTCATGAAGCTGTTCGTGGGCGGTCGGTAGCGGGCAAGATCAGCCGTACGGAGCCGGCGCAAACACCTCTACTCTCTCGGACGTGAGACCCGCGCGGGTCCCTACGTCCGGTGCAGGGGAGAGGGATCTGCTGCGACTCCGTGCGGCACTGCGTCCCCCGCAGAGTCGAGGTTTCTGCGCCGCCTCCGTACGGCTATCCGTACGGCCTCTTCCACAGTGCGGCTCACCCGCCGGCGCGTTTGGCTGCGATGCCCATCTGGGTGAGGACCTCGACCACGCGATCCCGGTGGTCACCCTGGACCTCGACGACGCGCCCCTTGATCGTGCCGCCGGCCCCGCAGCGGGCCTTGAGCGCCTTGCCGATCTCCTCGATCCGCGCCGGATGGCCGGGGAGGTTCTCGACGACGGTCACGACCTTCCCGCCGCGGCCCTGGCGCTCCAGCCGGACCCGCGCGGGACCCTCCTTCGGCGGGATCGGCGCCGAGCCCGGCGACGGGGAGCTCGGGGGCGGCGACCCGTCGCTGCTCCAGACCAGCTTGCCGTTCGCCATGTTCCGCTCCCGTGGAGGCGGCCCGCACGGGCGCCGCGGCCCTGGACCTCGATCCCTGCGTACCATGGCGGGCCGCCGTCCCGGAGATCCGCGTCCATGCGCCGATGGGTGCCCTGCCTCGCCGTCCTCGTCCTGACGACGCTCCGGGGAGCGTTCGCCGACGACGCGGGTGGCCCGGGCGCCGGGCCGCTGGACGCGGCGTTCCTCCCCAAGGACGACCTCCGGGTGCCTGCGTTCCTCGAGGCCCACCCGGACGCGGACGGGCGCGGGGTCGTGGTCGCCGTCCTCGACACCGGGGTCGATCCGGGGCACCCGCGCCTCGCGCACACGACCACGGGCGAGCGCAAGCTGGTGGACATCCTCGACGCGACGGACGACGGGATCGTCGAGACCCCGCTCCCCGTCGAGCCGGTGGACGGCGTCGTCACCGGCGCCACCGGCCGGATCCTCGATCTCGGCCGCCACCTCCGTCCGGGCAAGCCCGCCCGCCTCGGGCGCATCGACGCCCGGATGGTCTTCCCCGCGGCGCTCGTCGAGCGTGTGCGCGCGCGCCGCCGGGAGCGCCTCGAGGAGGCCGCCCGGCGTCTCGACGCCGCCCCCGCGTCGCCCGCCCGGGCAGGGGAGCCGCAGGCGCAGGTGGATGCGCGGCGCAACGCCGAGGCCGAGCTGCGGCGCGCCCTCCCCGACGAGACGCCCGCCTACGACGTGCTCGTGGTCGCCACCGACGCGGGGCCGCGGGTCGTGATCGACACGGACGCCGACGGCGATCTCGCCGAGGAGCGCGAGCTCGCCGAGTTCGGTGCCGCCGGCGACTGGGTCACCCTCCGCGACGACGCCGAGCTCAACGTCGGCGTCCGTCCCGACGCCGACCTCTCGCGGGTGCGCCTCCTGTTCGACGGCGGGGGCCACGGCACCCACGTGGCCGGCATCGTCGCCGGCTTCGAAGCGCCCGGCAGCCCGTGGAACGGGATCGCCCCCGGCGCCCGCCTCCTCGCCATCAAGGTGGGCAACTCCCGCTACGGCGGCCCCACGACGAACCTGTCCATCGTGCGCGCGCTGGAGTGGGCCGGTCAGCGCGGGGCGCGCGTGGTGAACCTCTCCTTCGGCGGCTCCTCGTTCGGGGGCGGCGCCGGGACGCCGGACGCGCGCGCCGCCGACGAGGCCGTCGAGCGCCACGGGCTCCTCTGCTGCTTTTCCGCCGGCAACGAGGGCCCCGCGCTGTCCACGGTCGGCTCGCCCGCCACCGCCCGGCGCGTCCTCTCGGTCGGGGCGTACGTCTCCCCCGAGACCATGCGCGCGGCGTACGCCCAGCTCGGGCCCTCGCCCGGCGAACGGCTCTTCGGGTTCAGCAGCCGCGGCCCGACGCCGGGTGGCGACCTCGGCGTCTCCATCCTCGCGCCCGGCGCCGCGTGGAGCCCCGTGCCCTCCTGGCAGCTGGTGCACTCCGAGAAGATGAACGGGACGAGCATGGCCGCGCCCCAGGTCTCCGGGGCCGCGGCGCTGCTGCTCTCGGCCGCGCTCGCCGAGGGCGTGCCCGCGTCGCCCGCGCGGCTGATCCGCGCGATCCGCTCGACGGCGCGCCCCGTCCCGGGCCTGCTCCCCGTCGAGCAGGGCGCGGGCCTCCTCCAGCTCGACAAGGCGTACGAGGCCCTCGCGCGCATGCGCGAGCTGCCGCCGGAGCGCGAGCTGCGGGCGCGCGTCGAGAACGCCACGGGGACGGGCGGAGGCATCGTGGATCGTGGGGGCGGCGGGGGCGAGCCCTTCGACCGCGACGTCGAGATCTCGGTCGTGTGGCCGCGCGCGGCCACCAACGAGGCCCGCCTCGCCTTCGAGCGGCGCCTCGTGCTGGAGGCGGACGCTCCCTGGGTGGAGGTCCCGCCCCGCCTCGTCCTCAACGCGGAGGGAGGCTCGTTCTCCGTGCGCGTCGATCCCCGGGGGCTCCCCGAGGGCGTGCACGGCGCGCTGATCCACGTCCGCGACCCCGAACGCGCCGGCCTCGGGGACGAGCTGACCGTCCCGGTGACCGTGGCCCGGCCGAGCCCCGTGCTCGAGGACGGGCGCTTCGCCCTCTCGCTCGCCATGACGCCCGGCGAGCGCACCTCGCGCTTCCTCCGGGTCCCCGCCGGCGCCTCGCGCGTGCGCCTGCGCGCCACCGCGGGCGCGGGGGCCCACAACCAGTACACGTTCGCGCTCGCCGCCGCCGACGCCTGGCGCCGCCCGGACGAACGGCGCACGGGCACGCGGGCGACCCTCTCGGCGGGCGAGAGCGTCGGGCTCGACGCCTCGGTGGTCCCGGGGACCGTGATCGAGGTCGTCGCGTTCTCGCACTGGAACGCGAACCAGCCCGGCGCGCTCGGCCTCGACGGCCGCTTCGAGGGGCCCATCACCTCGGACCCCGAGCTGCGCGTCGGTCCGGGGCAGGACGTCGCCTTGCTGCGGCTCGCGTCGCCGCTCGGGCCGTTCCAGGGGCGGATCGAGGCGGTGATCGACGGCGTCGTGGACCGTCCGGTGGTCTCGCGGGAGGTGCGCGTCGAGCCCGACGACCTTCTGGGCGACGAGCGCATCCGCACGATCGTCCAGCGCTTCCACGTCCTCCTGGCGGCGGGGGAGGGGGTGCGGGTCGTCCCGCTGGCCGATCCCGCCCTCGACGAGCAGATCGAGGACGCACGCTTCGTCGTGCGCGACGGCGCGGGGCGCATCGTGCGCAACGAGGTGGTCAACGGCGCCGTCTCCCTCGAGGGGCTGCCCGCCGGACGCTACGAGGTCACCTTCGAGACGCCGACGTGGAGCCGCAACGCCGCCGACACCGCCATCGTCGGCTTCGAGGTGCGGCGCCGCCGTGGGGAGGCGCGCGCGTCGGTGCACCCGAGCGCCGACGCCGCCACCGAGGCGCGCGACGGGAACGACCGGCTCTCCTGGCCCGCCGGCGCGGTGCGCTCCGTGGGGCTCCGGATGCCGGGGCTCGAGGCCGGCCGCGTCCACACCGGCACGGTCCGGGTCCTCGACGCCGAGGGGGACGTGCGCCTCTCGATCCCGCTGCTCGTCGATCGCGCGGGCCCGACCGCGTGCGCCAACGACGTCGGGGCCGCGGCGGCGGCCTACGAGAGCGCGCAACGCACCGTGGTGGACGCGTGGGTCTCGGCGCCGTGGCCCGACCCTGCGAAGGCCGAGGAGATCGCCGGGCACGTCGCTCGCCTGCGCGCGGCGCACGCCGACGACCTCGACCTCGAGCTCCTCGAGCTGCGCCTCCTCCTCGCCGCGGGCGCGGGCTCCGAGGCCGGGAAGGCGCTCGGCACGGCCGCCGTCGAGCGTCGCATCGAGGCCGCGCTCGGACGCCTAGACCGTACGCGCGCCGACGATCGCCCCCGCATCGGACGGACGCTGCTCCTGCGCTCCGTCTCCCGGGAGGTGCAGGGCAAGGTCGCCGATGCCGCGGCCGACCTCGCGGAGGCGCGGTTCCTGCTGCCCGAAGGCGATCCTGACCTCCTGCGCGTGCGCTGGCGCCGCGGCCTCGCGCCGGGAGGCGACCCGCTCGACGCCCGCGCCGCCGCCCTCGCTCTGCGCGACCTGGCTCCCACCCGCATCGAGGGGTGGAACGCCGTCTTCGACCTGCACGTGCGCCTCGGGTGGGCGATTCCCGCCGCCCACGACCTCCGCGCGTTCTCCGACCGGTTCCCCACCCGGCTCGCGGACCTCCCCGCGAAGGCGCGCGCCGTGCGGGCAATCGGCGGCGATCCGGCCCCGCGCACCCTCGAACGCATCGGCGAGGGCGCACCGTAGCGGTGGAGGGAGAGGGCTTCGGGTGCGAGCGGTCGTCGCAGCCGCAGCGCCACGCGATGAGGCCCCGTTCGAGGACGGTGGGTGGATACACCCGGACCAGGGACCGGGCACTCCTCGCCTGCCGATTTTCGAGCATCCCGAGGCCCGCACGTCGCTCCGACGCCCGCGCCCGCGCGCGCGACTCCCGGGCTCAGGATCGCCCTGGTCAGGAACCGGCCGAGCCACCCGTCGTCGGGCGTGGGGGTGTAGGGGCTGGGGATCCGCGTCGAACCCGAGGGAGGGGGGCAGACCCTCCCGTCCTTGGACTCGTGGAAGGGGGAGGCCGACGCCAGGGGGCCGGTCGGCGAGCGGGCGAGGCGGCGAGTTGCGGAAAGATCACCTGACTTCTCTAAGCGGGCAGCCGAGGTCAAGCGGCGGTCGTGGTGGGGTTCTGTAGGTCCGGGTTGCTTCGATCGAGCCCTCCGGCTCCGGCTTCTGGCCGGGTCACGGTCTGGGAGCCTGGCCTACTCGGGCGGTGTCGGCGTCGGGGCGGCTGGGCGAGAACGCGGTCCTTCCCAATCTTCTCTACGGGCTCTGGGTCCCATGTAGGTGAGTCCGGAGGCGGATGCCCAATCTCCGTATCGGCTTGAGAGGCGTCCCGAGGGACGCGCTCCTCGGCTCTCGCCGGCCAAGTCAGGTCCGGGTTGTCCGCCTTCGGGAACCGTGCTCTCACCGAGCCTTCCCGGTCGTCGTGAGGTCTCCGCTGGGGTGGTGGGTGGAGGGGGAGCGTGTCGTGGCCTACGCGGACGGCACGGGCGGCTCGTGGCTGCCGAAGGGCTTGCGCACGTCGAAGACCTCGCCGAGATGGAAGAGCCTCCAGATCGCCTCGGCAAGCTTGCGGGCGGCGGCGACCCGCGCCTTCGCCTTGTTGCCCATGCGTCGTTGCTTGGCCCGCAACCACTCCCCGATCGAGAACGCCGAACCGTGGCGCGAACGGGCGCAGTGGACGACGGCTTGAACGAGCGCCCACCTGAGGTGAGGGCTTCCCTCGCGTGTCATCGAACCGTGGAGCGTCTTGCCCCCGGTGCTTCGGTCCGCCGGCGTCATCCCGGTGTAGCGCCCGAACGCCTTGGCCGAGGTGAAGCGGCGGACGTCGGCCGCCTCCGCGGCGATCGTTGCCGAGAGCACGGGCCCTACGCCTGGGATCTCGCGCTGGAGCACCTCCACCTCGGGGAAGCCCCGCGCCATCTCCTCGATCTGCGCGTCCCACGCCGCGATGTCGGCGTCGAGCGCCGCAATCCTGGAGCGCGCCTGCGTGAGGGCGAGTCGACGCGCGCCCCGCCACCGCGTGGCGAGCCCGTCGAGAGCGGCCTCGTTCTCGACCGTGCCGAACGCGACGTCGGGGAGCCGCTCGCCCTGAGCCGAGAGGTCGGCGCGAAGCGCCGTCACCGCTGAGGTTCTCGCCTGCACCGTCGCCGTCCGGTGGCGGGTTGCGAAGCGGAAGTCGCGATAGGCGGCGGAGGGCATCACGGCCTCGGGCAACCTACCCTCCTGGCCCATGTAGGCAAGCCACCAGGCATCGTTCGCGTCGTTCTTCTGGGTCGAGCGCGAGATCATGCGGATCTTCTTGGGCTGTGCCACGTGGACACGCGCTGCGCCGTAGCGCGACACCAGCTCCTCGTAGATCCACTCGGTGGAGCCCGACGCCTCGAGCACCACGTGGGAGCGCTTGCGCCCGATCGTGTCGTCCAGGAACTGGGCAAGCTCGGCACGGCGGGTCGCGAACGACCCACCACCGGCATTCGCGCCCGTACGGGTCAGGCGCTCGAACACGATCGTGTCGCGGTGGACGTCGAGCCCGATGAACTCGGCGTTGACTTTCGGCTGCGTTCGTACGAGGGTCTTCATGGGCGCCTCCTGGTTGCGGCTCCGCCGCATGGGACCTATGAGCCCGTCAGGGGGGGACACCCCCCTACAGGAGGCGACCCGTTTAGACCATCTCGGTACTCTCCAGCTTGCGCAGCTCCTTGCGCTCGGGGCCGGACAGGTTCTCCCCGAGGCTCTCGAGCTCGGCTTGGCGTTCGTTCAGCTTGCCTCGACTCGCGGCGCTGGCGGCGTGCGCCGCCTTCTCGGTCCGGTACTGATCCGACAGGGCTGAGACCTGATCCCGTAGGTCTCCCGCGCGCTCGGCGACCGCACGATCCCCTGCACGCTCCAGGCGCGCAAGGCCGTCGGCGTCGGCCTTGTCCCGGGTGATCGCGTCCCGCCCCTCCCGGTACTTGTAGGCGTCACTGCGCTGGCGCGCCGCCTCCTCCTCGATGCGCGTGTCGCCCTGGCTCGGGTTCTGCGCGACGACCTTCCCGGTCTCTGCGTCCGAGGTCGATCCGACGCGGGCAGCCGCCTCCGCGTAGACTCGCTCCGCCGCGGCTGCGTCGTCCGCCTTCTGCTGGGCCTTCGCAGCCTTCGACTCCTCATCGTTGGCGCGATGCTCGAGCTCCAGCCACGTCTGCATGGCCGCGTCGCCAGCGGAGGCAGCGGGGTCCTTGGCACGCAGCGCTCGTACCTTGTCGGCGGCGGCGCGCGCCGCCGCGGCGCCCAGCTTCGCCGCCCGCGCCTCGAGCTTGGCGGAGTCCTTGGTCGAGCGCGCGTCGAGCTCGGCGCTCTCTAGTTCCCGCTGCTGATTGCGCAGGGCCGCCGCGTACGCGATGCCTCCCCGCGCCCGCTGCGGGCGAGGCGGCAAGTTGCGGAAAGATCACCTGGCTCGGTACTCTCCCCACCGTCACGGGCGGACCCGCGGCCGCCGCCACGCAGTCGGCCACTCTTCGAGTTCCAAGACTGCCTTTCCATGGATCATGAGGGTGTAGAGTGAGGGCTCGTCCGGCCAGTCGTTGATTCGAAGCACAAGACGCTGACCTTCGTGGACCGTCTCATAGGGGAAGTGAGGATCGGCCGTCTCTGCCCAGGACAGTGCCTGCGAGCGGTAGTCAGTCCGCGGCTGCATGGTCAGTTGCCTCCCTGGGGTGGCGGATTGAAGAACGGATCCGACCGCTGCGAAGACTCTACGACACCTTCGTACGCGGCATCGCCGCGGAGGCCGCTCGATCGCGCTCGCTCGACCACCTGCTCAAACGTGGGCCCGTCGGGATGGCCGTACTTCTCGACGTCGCGGGCCTCCAACTTGCGCACGTCCTCCGGGCTCATGCCCTCACGGGCACGCAGCCTCGCGTCCTTCCGCAGCCGAAATGCCTCCCGGGCACGCCACTCCGGGCTCCGACCCTCCCGGAGCCACTGCTGGTTCTTGCGCCCGATGTCATTCAGTTCATCGAGATACCCTTGTCGGAGATCCGGATACCTACCACTCGGCGGTGCTCCGGGCTCCCCACCCCCTGAACGGTTACCTGAGCGCTTACCCGAACCCGCTCCGGCGCCGCCGGCCCCTGCTCGAGGACGGGGCGGCTGTCCGCCCGGGGTACGGGGGAGTCGGTACCGACGGTATCGGGGCTGCGTCGAACTTCCCGGGCGGGACGCCTTGGCGGCGCTCAACGCGTTCATCACCGCGTCTCCGATGCCCGAAGCGAGGTCCACCCAGTCAACTTCCGGCAGGGGATCGATGGGCTCGATCCTCGTCGGCTTGAGCAGCTCCTCCTCGGTCTCCCCGATCAGCGCCTCGGTCTCGAGCTCCAGGTCTCCCGCCTCTCCCATGTCGGCACCGGGCTTGTCGTAGGTCGGGATGGCGCCTTCCGCGAAGGCCTGCACGCGTTCGAGCAGACGCAGTACCCGATCCAGCGCGAGGTCGGGACCGATGCCCAGGCAGGCTCGGAGCAGGTGCCGCACGAGGCGAACCTCCGTGTGCAGCGCGCGCAGCAACACGGTCAGGGCCCTGCACTCTCGCAACAGCCGCGCCGAGTGTTCCGAGCAAGGCGCGCCCTGGCGCGCTCCGACTCCATTGCGACCCCGCCCCAGCACGCTCCATGCGCTGCTCACCCCCTGCTTGGCATGCGCGAGGGCCTCGAGGGCGGTCGGCAGTGCGCGGCGCGCGGTCGCGGATACATCTTTGTCGGGGGTCCTTCGCGTCACCTCACCGTCGAGGTAGGTGTGGGTGTATCGCTCCAATGTCACCTCGAGGGCGGCGAGAGCCTCCCCGAGCGCGCGAAGCTGCGACTCGGCGGCATCCAGGCATGCCTCGGTCTGCGTCAGTTCCTTGCATGGGACGACCGTGCGCGTTTCCTTCGAAGAGGTCCCGCCGGCACCTGTCGTCGTTCGGGACCCGTCGGGTTGGACCGGAGGTGGAGTGGCGCGCGGTGGTGCAGCCGTCTTGCCCTCGCCCCCGCCGACAGGAGGAGGGTTCGGCGGGGGATCTTCCGGCTGTGCTTGGCACAGCGACCCGGGAGGACATAGCGGCGTCCTCACCGGCCCGTACTTGTAGTCCTCGGGCGTGAGCTTCCCGCCGCCCGAGCCCTCGGGCTTGAGGGGGTCGGGCCCCGGCGGGGCCGTCGGGGGCACCTTGGGTGGCCCGTACTCGCGGGTGCACACGCACTGCCCCGGAGGGCAGTCCGGTCCACAGGTGCAGGTCCTGGCGCAAGGTCGACCATCGCTCCGCGGAAGCTGCGGTGGCTCCACCGGGGTGTCGCTTGCCCCGAACGAGAGCCCGTCGGCATACAACACCCTCCCGCCCCCCCTGAACGTGGCGTCGATCCGGTTCGCGGCGTCCGGCGCGTAGATCGCTTTCGGGAACTGGAGCGGGGGCGTGGGCGCGCGGAGGATGAGTCCGACTTGATCGCCTGCCGCGACCGGGGCCTCGGAGGTGGGGGCCGGCTCCACCGAAGAGTCGGGCTTGACGAACTTGTGGTTCCTCGGGTCCGTCGCGTGGAGGTAGTCTTCCAGTTGCTTGAGCTGTTCCCGTAGGGCCTGCGCCTTGGCGTGGTCCTCCGGGTCGTCGGACCGTTCCAGCCTGGCGATGAGGCGGCGAAGGTCCTTGGCGAGCGCCGTCGCCTGACGCCGGTCCTCGCGGACCATGCGCTTCCTCTCCTGTTCGCGGCGAGGCGCGTCCAAGAGGAGCTTCGCCAGGGCCTTGCGCTTTGCGGCATCCCGCGGCGTGCGCGGATCGGCCTCGAGATCCGCCCTCCGCTGCTCGAGACCGAGGAGCTCGAGCTCTCGCACTCGTCGGGCGCTGCCAGAGCGGGCGTACGCCTCAGCTGCCGCCTCCACCCGCCCCCCCAGCGTCGGCTGCCGGTCGATCTGGCTCCGAGCCGACGCCTCCGCCGCTTGCGCGCGCCCCGCACGCCGTTGGTCTTCCACGACGGCTTCCCGAAGCCCTGTCCGCTCCGCCAGCACCGCCCGAGCCAGCGCCGCCCTCTTCTCGGGTGTGGCGGACTTGTCGGAACCGGGTTCCTCCATGCCGGCCGTCGCCGCGGCCACGGCGCGCTCCCAGACGTCAGGATGGACTCCTCCCGGCGGCCCGCTCTGGGCTTCGGCGTGCAGGCCGGCGTCGGTCAGCGCATCGGCCTCCTTCGTCGCCTGCGTCGCGCGTTTGACGTGGAGGTCCACCTCCCGCTGGGCCTCGTAGATGTCGTCCTGGATCTGGGACCGAAGCGGGTCCCCCTTGGGGAGCGCGTCGCGCTTCCGTTCGAGCTTCGCCACCACGCCCGCGTACGCCGAAGCGGTCTCCGTGTAGCTCCGCGAGATCGCGTCGGACACGGCTGCGCGCGCGAAGTAGTCGCGCTTGATCGCCTCTGCCTGCGCGGCACCCTCCAGTTCCGCGCTGCCGCCCCCGCCACCCCCACGTCCGCCGCCCGCACCGCCACCGGGGCTACCCCAGCCGTCCTCCCGCGACGGGGAGACGGGCGTGCCCGCCCCACGCCCACCGGAGGGGACCCGCGTGCCCGCAGTCGGTCCGGGCGGGACGCCGGCGGATTCTGGGGACAGTTCTCCCTGGAAGGGGCGGCGTCCCACGCTGCCGAAGCCGTTGGGAGCCGGCGCGCCGCCGGAGCCCCCCGGGGCCCTCGGGAGCCCCCCGGGACCCTGTCTCGTGGCGCTTCCTCGACCCGCGAGACCGCCCGTCACCGGCGAGGCTAGTGTCGAGGAGAAGGAACTCGCACCTCCCGCGTAGGTCGCACTCGCCTGCGGCGAGATCGCCCCCGGGGTCGCGCCGGGCAACCCGCCGAACGCCGGCGACAGCGCCGTGACCGAGGGCGTTCCGTCTTGCGCCGACGCAACGGGCGGAGCTTTGGGTGCGGGACTCGCGACCGTCGGGGCGGGTTTCCCCCACGAGAACGGGTCCTCGACCGCCTGGCCCTTCGAGCCGCCGAACGTGTCGGCGAACTGCGAGGCCCGGAGCATCCGCGAGGTGATCTGCACGGCCGGCGGGGTGAGGGGCGCCGGACCGTCGCCTTCGACCTGCGTGGGGAACGACCCTTGGGGACCGAGGTACCCGCGCGACGGTCCGCCACGGGGCTGCGCCGAGTTCGGCAGTCCGCTTCCCGACGGTGCCCTCGCGGAGAACCCGCCTCGTGAGCCTCCCGACGGCCACGAGCCCTTCGGAACGGAACCGCCCGGTCCAGCGCCAACGTGGGGGAGCGTGCCGCTCGGCACGAGCAGCGCCGCTCCACCAGCCCCCAGCGCGCCCCCTGGATGCAGCGGCGGCGAGAGTGGCGCGGCGGTGGCAGCTTCGCCTCCGGGGCTCCCCGCGATCACCGTGGCACTCGAGGCATCGGTGAGAACTTCGAGAAGCTTGCCCCCGCCGCCCCCTCCCGACCTTTCCCGGGGTTGCGTGTCGGGGTCGTCCTGCTTCCTGTCCTTCTTGCCGTTGTCCTTCGGTGGCTTCGGATCCCCGGGCTTCGGGGTGGGCCCCCTGCCGCCGCCGATGATGTCGAGGGCCGACCCCGGCACGATCACCAAGCCCAGGGGCTCGGGCGAGGGGTCGAGGAGGCGGCGGCTGGTGTCGAGCGCCGACTCGACGCCTTGGGAAACACTCTCCAGGTCGATGCCGAACCCGAAGCCCGCGGTGAAGCCGTTCGCCTGGCTGGAGATCGTCGCGGCCGATGGTCCCGTCCCCTGCTCAATCCCTGGGGCCGCGGCCGCCCGGGCCACCTGCGCCGAGAGCAGCTGCCCGTTCGTTGCCGCGCGCACCAAGGCGTTGCCCGGCGTGGCGGCCGGGTCTCCGGCGTAGCTGATCGGGTTCGCGCTCGTGGCGACGGCGTGCTCCAGGCCGGCGACGCCGGAGAGGGCCGCCGTCTGGCTCGCGAGCGGGGACCCCGGCGCGTTCGCCGTCGAGAGGAGGTGGAACGCACCCCGGGAGAACTGACCGGGCGCCGCGCCGGGGCTGCCCGCGGCCCCCGGCGCGAGCAACACCGCCATCGGCTGGCGACTCGCCCCCGGGCTCGGTTGGACGTAGTAGGGCGGTTGGAGGAAGTTGGCGCCGCCCGATCCCAGACCAGGCAGGAGGGAGGAGCTCGCCATCGTGGGAGGGGCCTGGACGCACTCGCACTCGCATGCGCACGGCGGCGCCGCAGGGGCCCCGACCGAAGCGGGAACGACGACGTCGAGCCCCACGGGGCGCCCAAGCCCCAGATCCACGTCGTCCACTCGGAAGTAGTCCGGCGTCTTGGGGACGGCGGGAGGCGGAGGGATCGGCCCCCCGCCTCCACCCTTGCCGCGCGTACTCGTGGGGCCGAACTCGCCGAGCCCGAAGGTCGCGCCCGCAGGACTAAGAAGGAAGGGAGCGGCGGAGGGGGCCCCCGATGGGGGCGAGAGCAGAGGCGCACCCGACGCGCCGGCGGGTGGCTGCAGCGGTACAGGAGCCGGCGCCTCCGGGCTCCCCCCTCGATACGAGGCGCTGTCGGGCGGCGCAGCCCCCTGCGGCCCGCGGGCCGCCCGCAGCAGGGCGGCCTCCTCGTCGGGGGAGAGCCGTCGCTCCAGGGACTGGGGCGGATGGAGCCCGAACGCATCGTCGGGACTGCCGGAAACCGAGGGCGCGCGCCGCGGGCCGGCCCCGCTCTCCCACGTGCTCCCCTCCGGGCGCAGCGCCGAGCCGACGCCGCCTCCCGTTCCAATCGACCGCCGCGGTTTCGCCACGACGCGGCCCGGGAGGGCGCCCGGACCCTCCGGGGCCCATGGATCCGCCCTCCCCCCGCCCTGGGCAGGTGCGACCGCAAGCGCCACGCCCTGGGAGGGCTGCGCCTTCGAACAGTCGTCGCATCCGCAGCTGCCGCCGCACGCCATGGCACCCCTCGTGATGAAGGCGGATTGCCGTACCCGAGCCAGGGACCGGGCACGCTACTTCTCCCGCAACTCCAGGGAGCCCGAGGCCCAGCAGGTGACCCCCACGTTCGTGCCGGTGAGCTCGACCCCGATGCGCATCCACGCCTTCGTCAGGAGCTGACGAAACTGATCTTCGCCGGGCGTGGGAGTGTACGGGCTCGGGATCAGGGTCGGCCCCGCCGTGGGCGTCCACACGTTCCCGTCGGTGGACTCCTCCACGTAGAGGTACATCGCCACCGGCGCGGTCCCCGTGATCGTGCCGTGCCAGAAGTCGAGCACGAGCGCGTCGTAGGCCGCCACGGGGATGGGGATCGTGTAGAAGAACCCCACGCCGAGGTAGCTCGTGAATCTCGGAATCAAGACGATGGGAACGCTCTTGCCGGCCACGGCGGACCCTCCACGCCCCGAGGTCTCGCCCCGGGGACGCACCCGTCGATCGCGAGGGCGCCGGGGGGAGACTCCTCCCCGACCGGCCCGTCCGCGCGGCCTGCTACGACTCGCGCTGCATCAGGAAGCCGATGCACCAGAGCGTGACGGCGCTCTGCGCGGTGGGCAGCTGCACGCTGATGCGGAACCACCGCTTGGTGAGCTCGGGCTGGAACTGGGTCTCGCTGTTCGCGCCGGGGTCCGTGTACGGACCGCCCGTGCAGGTGGTCCAGGTGAGCTGGTCCGTGGACTCCTCGAAGTTGACGACCGGCGTCGAGCTCAGCGAGATCCCCGCGCTGCGCCAGTAGCTGAGCACCGCCTTCTCGTACTCCGACACGTCCATGCCGACGGTGGTGTACGTGGCCGCCCCCGCCAGCGTCGTGTATCGGGGGAGCAGCACCAAGGGGAAGTACATGCCGGACATGCGATCTCCTCTTCGACCTGTCTCGTGGCGGCGCCCGCTCGACTCCTACAGGAGCCGATGAGAACGGGGTCCGCACGCTGAACTCGGGCTCGAACTCTCCTGCACCGTCACGCGCCGGACTCAGCGGCCCGCGACGGGGATCCCTATCGAGAGGCGCGGGTGCCCTGCGCTCATGGCGTGCGCCGATCGAGCAGCACCCGCACCCGGGCGCCGCCAACTCCCTGCATCTGCACATGCGGACGCCCCCAGGTGTCCCTCTCGATGGAGAAGGCCACGGAACACGCCCCGGTCGCGCGCAACACGCCCTCCTCCGGGAGCATCGTGATGGACTCGAAGTCGTCCGACGTCTCGAGTCCACCCCGGACCTCCGCGCCGAGGGACAGCTCCGAGGCCCACAAGTGCAGCGTGGGCCGCGTGGCCGCACGCAGGCGGTACCACCCCCTGCGCACGTCGTCGCCGAGGTCCTCGCGCTCGCTCACGTCGGTCTCCGATGCGGCGGCGGGGAGAGCAGCCTCCCTCGAGCCGCGCGCTTCCTACCCAAGGAGTGGGTCTCCGGGGGGGAGCAAACCGGTCGTATTCCCGAGGGACGGAGTTTCGTGCCTCCGAAACAGGCGTCGGCCGCGAGAGCGCACCGCCTCGGCCGTCTCCCCGTGGTCGCTCGCGATCCGACCGTAGGAACGCCCCTGTCCGAGCTGTTGGAGCAAGTGGCGCTCCCCGGCGCTCAGGTGCGCGCTCCGCACCGAGAGGAGAGCCTGGGCGCGCGCGCGCACTCGCGCACCACCCCCGGCGCGAAGCCAGGTCCAGGCCGCGCGGATCCGCTCGCGCGCGGCCGCGCGGGAGATCCCGAGGCGCTGACCGATCTCGGAGGGGGAGTGGCCCGACAGGTGGAGTCGGATGGCGTCACGCCGTGCCGGGGACAGTCCCTGCAGTCGCCCCCCCCCCCCTCCCCGCGGACGCGAGTCTCGCGACTCGGGCAGCTGCGGACCGTTCGCGCTCGGCGCCTCGTCGGCGGCAGCGGTCCTCCGCGTTCGCCTCGAGAGGCCGACGAGCCCGTGCGCGTACCCGGTTCGCAAGGAGTCGATCCAACACCCCGGCGCCCCACGCGCCGATCGGTGTGCCGGGTTGTCGCACCCGACGGAGCGCCGCCCCGCGATCCGTCATCACCAGTAGACAGACCTCCTGCGCTGCGTCCTCGCCGTCGTCGCGCGGCAGGGAGCGCGCACGGGCCTTCGACAGCGCCAGTCGCCGAAACAGGCGCGCGAGTCGCGGCGCCACATCGTCGTCGCCCGTCGCGATCGAGGCGAGGCACTCGGCGACGGTCCACCGTTCGAGGTCACGGCTCATCCAGGCCCTCCCTCCTGTCCTCGTTCCACCGACGAGCCTACCCCGCTGCCGCAAGGGCGTCGGACGCGACGCCCCAGGCCAGCGGTTCCGCAGCACCGGTCGCAAGTCGTTGCGGGCCATCCGTCGGGGCTCGCGCTTGGATCCCGAGCAGGCACGGAGGGCTTCTTGCCCGGAGGGAGGGGGCCCGCGGGCCCGACCCTGGCTAGGGCTTGGGCCTCCGCACGCGGAGCCTCGGCTTCCCACGCCTGTGGTGGTGTCAGGTCCACCCGCCGCCTTCGCTTCCGTCCGCGGGGAGGCCCCCTCCCTCCGCTCCGAGCCGGAACTCCGCCGCGAACGGCACCACGAGTGGCCAATCTGCCGACGCTGCGAGGTCGGGTGGACGGCATCGCTCCCCATGGCCCCGCGTCGGGGTCCGAGCCAGGGGGCCGCCGCGGTAGGCAGGCGCGTCTGCCCGAGCATGGTCATGCGATGCGACGCACGGTCTCCTCGAGGCAGCCGGGTGCGTGTCTCGCATGGGGATCCGTCTCTTTCCTTGCGCCCTCCCGCCCCTCCCCCCGCGCCCCCCTCCTCCTCCACGAGGATCGCGGCCCGGCGGTTCCGCGGAGGGCTCGATCCCGGGGGGTAGAACACGCGGCACGCCATGGCGCCGAACCTCCTCAAAGAGCTCGTCCTCGCCTACGGGGTCGGCGTGCTGGTCGTGGTGCTGCTGCATCGGCTGAGGGTGCCCACCGTGGTGGGGTTCCTCCTCGCGGGCGTGCTGCTCGGGCCGCACGGCCTCGGGCTCGTGACGGACACCCACGCGGTCGAGTCCTTGGCCGACATCGGCGTGGTCATCCTGCTGTTCACCATCGGCGTCGAGATGAGCCTCTCGCGCGTGCTCCGGCTCGGCCTGGCGCTCCTGGCCGCCGGGCTGCTGCAGATGGGCCTCGCCGCGCTGGGCGTGGCCGCGCCCGTGGCGCTGCTCGGGGGCTCCGTCGGGAAGGCCGTCACCCTCGGGCTGCTCGTCGCCGCCTCGAGCACGACCCTGCTGCTGCGGATGGTGAGCGAGCGGGGCGAGCTCGAAGCGCCGCACGGCCGTCTCGCGCTCGCGATCTCGCTCGTCCAGGACCTGTGCGTCGTGCCGATGATGCTCCTGCTCCCGATGCTCTCGGGCGCGGGCGGGTCGGGGACGGCCGTGCTCCTGCCGCTCGGGAAGGCGGGCCTCGTGATCGTGGGCACGTTCCTCGCCGGACGCTTCGTGGTGCCGCGCGTGTTCGAGGTGGTGGTCGGGACGCGGAGCCGCGAGCTCTTCGCGTTGACCGTGGTGTTCCTCTGCCTCGGCACGGCGTGGCTGGCGGGCCTCGCGGGCCTGTCCCTCGCGCTCGGCGCGTTCCTCGGCGGCCTCGTCGTCTCGGAGTCGCCGTACAGCCAGCAGGTGCTCGGCGAGATGCTGCCCATCCGCGACGGTCTCGCCGGACTCTTCTTCATCGGGGTGGGCATGCTCCTCGACGTGAGCCAGGCCTCGGCTCATGGGGGGGAGGTGGCCGCGGCCGTCGGGGGGATCTTCGTGGTGAAGCTCGTCACCACCGGCGTCGCCGTGGCCTGCACGGGCTACGGGCTGCGGACCGCCGTGCTGACGAGCTTCGCCCTGGCCCAGGTGGGGGAGTTCTCGTTCGTGCTCGCACGCGAGGCCCGGACGCTGGGCCTCCTCGACCCCGCCACCGAGCAGCTCTTCCTCGCCTCCGCGGTGCTGACGATGGCCGCGGCCCCGTTCCTCTACCGGCTGGCTCCCGGGCTCGCCGACCGGCTCGATCGCCGCTTCCGCGGGCTCCGGGCGCGTCGCCAGCTGGCCGACGTGGAGAGCGACGCCTCCTCGATGCGCGACCACGTGATCCTCGTGGGCTTCGGGCTGACGGGGCACAACGTCGCGAGGGCGCTGACGCACCACGGCCACCCGTTCGTCGCGATCGAGATGAACCCCGGGACCGTGCGGAAGGAGCGCGCCGCGGGGGTGCCCATCCTGTTCGGCGACGCGGGCCATCCGGAGGTGCTCGAGAAGGCGGGGATCGCCGGCGCGAGGATGCTCGTCGTCGGGATCAACGACGTCCCCGGGACGCGGCGGGTCGTCGAGCTCGCGCATCGGATGAGGCCCGACCTGCGGCTGATCGTGCGCACGCGTTACGTGCGGGAGGCGGCCGAGCTGTTCGCGCTGGGCGCGCACGAGGTGGTCCCGGACGAGCTCGAGACGAGCGTCGAGATCTTCGCCCGGGTGCTGCACGCCTACGGGCTCCCGAGCGCGGCCATCGAGCACAGCACCCGGGAGATCCGCGCGGAGGCGCAGCCGGCCCTCCGGCCCATCGGAGCCCGGTCCGGCACCACCGCCGCCCAGGCGAGCGCCCTGGCCCACCTCGATCTCGAGGACCACGTGGTCGGGCCGGGGGCCCCGGCCGACGGGAAGACGATCGGCGAGCTGAGCATCCGGTCGCAGTACGGCGTCACGGTCGCCAGCGTGCGACGATTCGGGACGGTGCTGCCCGATCCGTCGGCGGCCACCCGCCTCCAGGCGGCCGACGTCGTCGTGCTCCTCGGCTCGCCGGGGCCGCTCGCCCGCGCCGCCGTCCTGTTCCGCCCGCCGGCCGCCTCCCCGGAGGCCGGAGACGGTAACCCCGTCCCCCGCCTCGAATCGCCCTCGGAGACCCCATGAGCCCCGACGTCCCCAGCGCTCCCGACGGGGCGGACGCGCGCAAGGCGCGCCGCCGCCGCACGTCCGCGGGCGAGCCGCAGGCGTCGAGGCCGAAGGGGCCGACGGAGTCCTCGGCGGACGCCGACGACTCCCCCGAGGAGCCCGACCTGCCCGGCGGGGACGGCCTCGCGGGCGCCCCCGCGCGCGCGCGACGGCTGG
This sequence comes from uncultured Planctomycetales bacterium, assembly GCA_964546345.1. Taxonomy (GTDB): domain Bacteria; phylum Planctomycetota; class PLA2; order PLA2; family JAEUHO01; genus JAYTCP01. The sequence goes on along the minus strand of CAZJJQ010000003.1, from coordinate 157 downwards.
CCGGCGGCATCGCCGCGCGTCTCGCCAAGGTGGACGGCCTCGCCGTGACCGAAGAGGCGCAGGGCCACGTCGTGCGGTTCGAGGGGCGCGTCGCGGCGCGCCTGCTCTTCGGGCCCGGGGTCGTGGACGTGCACGTGGATCCGCGCGCGGGCGCCGG
>CAZJJQ010000002.1:0-26631 GCA_964546345.1 uncultured Planctomycetales bacterium | reverse complement strand
GCAACCCGCTGTTCCCGTTCGCCGTAGAGCGTCTCGGCGCCGGCTGGGCCGACCCGGACGTCGTGGCCGAGGTCGCCGCGGACCCGTTCCGCCGAGGGGGAGCGCTGCTCGGGGTCGGGACCCGCGTGGGCGCCCCCGTCCGCGACGCGTTCCTCCGCGGCGAGGGCGCGGCGCTGCCGTTCGCGCTCGCGGCCGTGGCCGGCGTCGCCTGGCTCCTCGCCCGTCCGCGCCCGGGTGGCCGCGAAGCACGGGCGCTCCTCGCCGGAGGCGTGCTCCTCGCCCTGCTGGGCCTCGCGGGCTACCCGTTCGCGCGCTTCCTGGCGCCGGTGCTCGCCCTCGTCGCGGTGGCGGCGGCCGCGGGCCTCTCGCGGGTCGGCGGTCCCTCGTGGCGGTCCCGTCCCGCCGCCCTCTCCCTCGGGGCGCTGCTCCTCGTCGCGGGCGCGTGGGACGCGGCGGCCTCCGCGCGTCGCCTCGGGCCCAGGCTCGGGGCGCTGCGCTCCCCCACGGCCGCGTCCGCCTACGTGGACGACGTCCTGCCCGGCGTGAGGGCGGGGGCCGCCTTCGCCGCGACGGTGCCCGGGCCCGTCCTCTTCGCGTCCGAGGCCACGGCCGTCGTGGACGCCGACGCGGTCTCGACGACGCCCCTGCGGAACGGGCTCCTGCGGGCCTCCCGGCTCTCGTCGCCGTCGAACGCCTACCTGCGCGAGGAGATGCGCCGGCGCGGCTGGGCCGCCTTCGTGTTCCGGCCCTCACGGCCCGAGGATCGGGCGCTCGCGGACAAGGCCCTCGACCTGTTCCGCCGCCGCCTCGGCACGCTGCGGACCTCGCCCGACGGCGCCTGGCAGGCGTTCGTCCTCGACGCGCGGCGCTGATCGCGGCGGCGCCGCGTGCGCCCGTCGAACGCGGTCCGGACGGTTCCTACGCCGGGGCTACCGCCGCAGGTAGCCGTAGCGCCAGATGCACCAGAACGCGCGCACGCCGTCCTTCCAGCCGATCTTCTTCCCCTCCTCGTACGTGCGTCCGCTGTACGAGATGGGCACCTCGTAGATCCTCGCGCCCGCGCGCGCGAGCTTCGCGGTGATCTCGGGCTCGAACCCGAACCGGTCCTCGCGCAGCGTCAGGGCCTGCAGCAGCGGGCGACGCACCGCCTTGTAGCAGGTCTCCATGTCGGTGAGGTTGAGGTTCGTCGCGAGGTTGGACAGGGCCGTCAGCAGCCAGTTGCCCAGGCGGTGCCGCGCGTAGAGCACGCGGTGCGGCCCGCCGAGGAACCGGCTCCCGAACACCGCGTCCGCTCGACCGTCGAGGATGGGCCCGAGCAGCACGCCGTACTCGGCGGGGTCGTACTCGAGGTCCGCGTCCTGGACCACCACCACGTCGCCGCGCGCCGCCGCGAACCCCGTGCGGAGCGCCGCGCCCTTGCCGCGGTTGCGGTCGTGCAGGATCACCCGGAGGTCGTCACCCCCTTCCTTCGCGAGGAGCTCCCGGGTGCCGTCGGTGGACCCGTCGTCCACGACGACGATCTCCTTCGCCACGTCCGTGGCGCGGATGCGTCGAAGGATCTCGCGGATCGTCGCCACCTCGTCGTAGACGGGCACGATCACGGACAGGAGCGGACGGGGGGGAGGATGCATGGGGGCGGCGGGAGTCACCGACGGCGCACGGGGAGGGAGGGGGCGTTGCGCTCCGGCGCCTTCGGACACTCTCCCGGGAGCGGGTCGCGGTCCCCACGAGACCGGCGCGCGCTTCCCTCCGGGACATCGACGGCGTTCGGGTCGGGCGTGAGCACCCGCGTGGTCGCCTCTGCGGTCCGGCCTCCGCGGGCAGCGCCGAGGCCGGGCAGCGGGGGGACGAGGCGACGCATCACGGCGGGACCGGCTCCGGGCTCGAGGGGCCCGGCGAGGGTACCCAGGGAGGTCCGGGGGAACCGACGATTGCCCGGGATTCCCGGCGTGGTCTCCCGCCACCCGGGGCCCCGGATCATCGGAGAGACGCGCCCCCTCCGCGGCCCGGTCGCCGCACGCACCCGGCCGAGGAGCCGACGCGGGCTACCGGCCCGACCTCCGGAGCGGGATCGCGTCCCGGCCGGCCGTCATGTCGAGCCACAGGGTGCCTCCGTCCAGGCGTCCGTTCACCGGCCTGCGGTCGGCCTTCGTCGCGGGCTTCCCGCCCTTGGTCGTGAGGACGAGGACCACCTTGCCCTCGAGCTCTTCCCACGTGCCGGCGGCCGTCTCCGCGTCGCGCCCCGGCAGGCCCAGGGTGGCCTCGAGGGTGCCGTCGGCGCGCAGGTCGATCTCGATCTGCATGGCCTCGAACTGCCGCCGCATGCGATCTCGGGCGGCGTCGCCGTCCAGCAGCGCCTCGGCGAGCTTGCGCTGCTCCGGCTCGAGCGCCTCGAGCTGACGGCGGGCGAGCGAGAGCGCGACCTCCACCATCCGATCCCGGTCGAGTTCCCAGGCCCCGACGTAGGCCGCGGGGTGGACGCCGGGCGCGGTCTCGCGTGCCGGTGCGGGGGAGCCCGGGGCCGGGGTCGCGGACGGCGCAGGAGGCGCGGCCGGCGAGGCTTCGTGCGAGGGCTGGAGAGGGGCGGACGGGGCCGCGGGCGCGCGACGGAAGACCCACACGGATCCGTCGGCGTCGCGATAGGTGAGCCTCGGCGCGGTGTCCCGGGAGGAGCCCCGTGCCTCCGGACGCTGCGGGCCGGGCTCGAGGCGCGCGCTCACGGGGCGCACGGCTCCGGCCGCCACGGGCACGCCGAACCGCACCTGGATCGTGAGCGCGTACGCGTGCTCGCCGACCGCCTTCCAGGTGCCGCGGGTGGCGCGCTCGTCGCGCCCCGCCACGCCGAGCCTGAACGTCCCGTCGGGCGCCGCGGTCCACCGCAGGGCCTGGAGAAAGGTCTCCCGCCGGAGGAGCTCCTCCGCTCGGTCGGCCGCGGGCAGCGCATCGAGGTCGTCGGAGACGTAGGCCGCGATCCCCTTGGCGGTGGCCTCGACGTCCACCACGAAGGGGCCCTCGAGGATCGCGTCCGTGCCCCGCGGCTCGTCCGCCGAGAGCGTCGCGGCGCCGAGGAGCGCTCCGAGCACGAGGGCTCCCACGCGAACGAAGGGCGCGGGGGCGCGGCGGGAGCGGTCTCGGGCAGCAAGGCGTCCGCGCATCGGAGGCTCCACGAGCCGACGGGTCCGTGTCGGGCGATCCCCGGCGGGCCGCGGCGCCCCGAGCCTACCCCCGCCGGGACCTCTACCCAGGCGTCGGCCGACCCGGTGCCGGGGCGCCTCGCCTCGGCCCCCGCCGCCCCCCCGATCCCTGCCGCCCTCCGCCGCGGGCCGAGGCCGCGGCGATCACCTCTCCCCCCACGGACGAAGCGGGGCCGGAGCCTGGGCTCCGGCCCCGCGGGGGTGCGCCTCTCGTCCGGCCTACTTGCGCTTGAGCGCGAGCTCGGGACCGTCGGGCATCGAGAGCACGAGCTGCCCACCGACCATCCGGCCCTCGACGGGCTTCGCATCGGCGCCGGTCGCGGGCTTGCCGTCCTTCGTCTTCGCGGTGAAGACGTACTTGCCGCCCGTCTCCTCCCACGTGCCCGCGTTCGTCTCGCCCTTCTCGCCACCCGGGGCCTGCATGACCGCCGAGAACGTCTTGTCGGCCGAGACGGTGACCTCGATCTTCATGCCGCCGAGCTGCTTCTCCATCATCTCGCGGGCCGCCTTGCCGCCCATCATCTCCTCCGCGGCCTTGCGCTGGTCCTCGGGGAGCTCGGCGAGCCGCTTCTTCGCCTCGGCCATGCCCATGTCGATGGCCTTCTGCAGGTCGAGGGTCCACGTGCCCACGACGCTGCCGCCACCGGCGGCGCCGCCGCCGCCGCTCTTGTCACCACAGGCCGTCACGCCCGCCGACACGGCGAGGGCGACGAGGATCGCGAAGATGCGCTTCATGGGAGGGCTCCGGGGTCGTCTCGGGATCGATGCCGACACGGCCCGAATCCGACGGCGACGAGATCGGGGAGCCTACGCGGGGCGACGGGCAGGTCCAGCCCCCGGCCCGGAGTCAGGGACCTCGGGGCCGGCGGAGCTGGTGGATCCCGAACCGGCCTGCGCGGCCGAGGTCCACCTCGCGCAGCAGCACGCGGAGGAAGATGCCCTGCCCTCCCACGTGCAGGTCCGGGCGGTCGCCCGTGAAGATCACGCCCTCGCGGGGGAGGTCGGAGACGAGGACGCAGGTCGCGTCCCGCTGAAGGCCGTCCACCAGCGGGAGGAGGGGGGCGCGGGGGAACAGCCCCGCGGGCACCGGAGCCGCCACGAGGACGCCGGTGCGATGGGCCGGGGCCCGGTCGCCCAGGAACACCTCGATGCCGGCCTCGTCCCGCACCTTCAGGTCGAGCGCGATCCACTCGGCCGGGCCCGCCTCGCGCACGCCCTCGTCGTACGCGCGCGCGACGGCGTACAGGCGCCCCGCCGTCTGCGGGCGGAACGGCAGGAACGACTGGATCGGGCCGGAGAGGAGCACGAGGGAGAGGACGGCCGCGAGGCCGATCGTCGCACCCGCCACGGGTCGCCGCCACCGCGCGGGCCCCAGCGCCAGCCCGAGCAGGCCACCGACGATCACGAGGGGGACGCAGAGGACGCCGTGCCGGAGACCGTCGCCCGAGAGCGACAGCGCGTGCGGTCCGAAGGCGTCGGGCCCGGCGAAGAGGAGGACGAGGCCCAGGTGCAGCGCGACGCCCAGCATCAGCCCCCGGACCACGGGGCGGTCCGCCGCCCGGGCGGCCCAGAGGGTCCTCAGGCCCCGGACGAGGAACGGGAGCAGGAGCCCGAGGGCTGCGGCGGGCACCACCAGCCCGAGGATCACCACGGCGTTGCGCGGGAGATGCGTGAACGCGACGCCGTGGCTCGCGTCCGTCCGACCGAACGGCGTCCCGGAGACGATCCACGTGCGGAGGCCCCACGCGAGCACGGGCAGCAGGAGCGCCCCCGCGCGCAGCAGGGTCCGCCGACGGGGAGCGGCGCGAGGACGGCTCCGCAGGAGGTGGACGGCGACCAGCGCGGGGAAGGCGACGGCGTCGAAGCGCACGAGGGGGAGCAGCGCGGCGATCCCGGCGCCGAGGTGCCGCGCTCGAGGCCGATCCGAGAGCAGCAGCAGGGTGGCGAGGAGCAGGAGCGCGAGCAGCAGGCTCTCGGGGCCCGGCAGCAGGCCGCCGCCGTGCAGGGCGATCGCGGGGTGCAGGCCCGCGAGGGCGGCCAGCGGCACGAGGGAGAGGCGATCGCGGGTCAGGCGTCGTCCGAGCACGACGGTGAGGGCGGCGGTCAGCGCGGCGCAGACGAGGGCGAGGCTCCGAGCGGCGGCGGTGACCGAAGCGCCGAGCGCGACGGGGATCGCGAGGAGCGCGGGCCACAAGGGGGCGGCCCGGTCGTTGGCGACCCCGTCGAGGCCGAACCCCTGGCCCGAGGCCAGGGAGCGGGCGAGCGCCCCGTTCACCACCGCTTCGCCCGCCAGGGGCAGGCCCCCGGCCAGGCTCCCCACCGCGAGCGAGAGCGCACCGGCGAGGAGGACGGCGCCAGCGCCCGGGGGACGACGAGTGCGGTCGGTGCGGGCAGCCCCCGGCTCGGGGGGGCCGTCGAGTGCAGGGACCGGGTCAGCCACCGGACCGCCGCGCCGGCAGGTCCCGCAGGTGGCGGCGCAGGGCGTCCCGCCACGGGGGCATGGCCTCGCCGACCGTCGCCGCGTAGCGCGAGGTGTCGAGGTAGGACCACGCCGGGCGGCGTGCCGCGCGACCGGACGTGGCGGCCGACGTGCGGGCCACGGGGACGTCCGCCCGACCCGCCTCGTCGAGCACGGCCCGGGCGAAGTCGTACCAGACCACCGGGCCCACGTTCGCGACGTGGTAGGTGCCCAGCGCCCCCTTCTCGACGAGCAGGCGCAGCGCGTGCGCCAGGTCCTCCGTGCTGCTGACGCCGGTGGTCACGTCGTCCACCACGGTGATCGCGCGCCCCGCGGCGGCCGCCGCGAGGATCGAGGCGACGAAGGACTTGCCGTCGCCGAAGAGGCCCTGGGTGCGCACGATCAGGTGGGAGGGAACGCCCCGGGTGTGCCCTTCGCCCGCGAGCTTGGTGCGGCCGTAGACGTTGAGCGGGCTCGGAGGGTCGTCCTCGAGGTAGGGCGAGCCCTTCCTCCCGTCGAAGACGTAGTCGGTCGAGACGTAGACGAGGGTCGCCCCGCAGGTGGCGGCCGCCACCGCAAGGTGGGCCGTCCCCCGATCGTTCACGGCCGCGGCGTCGTCCGGGGCGGCCTCGGCGCCGTCCACGTTGGTGAAGGCCGCCGCGTGGAGGATCACGGACGGTCCGAACCGGCGCACGGTATCCCCGACCGCGGCGGCGTCGCGCAGGTCGAGCTGTCGCGAGGAGAGGGGGAAGAGGATCGCGCGCCCGGTCCACTCCCGCACGAGGGCGCGCCCGAGCATGCCGCTCCCGCCGGTGATGAGGATGCGTTTCATCCGAGGCAGTCTCCGCCCCCCGCTGGATCGGCTCGCGGGGCGACGGACGAAAGGGTATCCGCCGCGGCAGCCATCGGGGGCCCGCGAGAGGCGAGAGCTCCACGCGTGTCGGCGGGCGCCCCGACGCGGCGGCGCGGCCGGAGGGACGGGGCGAGAGGGCGGGGCCATGGACCTGCATCGGCCCCCGCCGCCCCCTCCTTCCCCGTGCCCGCTCCCTTCCCGCCGGACGCTACTCCCCGCCCTCCCGGTTGGCCCCGCTGGGCCTCGGCATGGTGAGCTTGATGTTCTTGCCGAGCGTGCGGCGGTACCACGCGAGGGTCTTGATGAGGCCCTGCTGGATGTTCACGCGCGGTCGGAAGCCCAGGACCTCCTGGGCCTTGGTCACCTCGGCGAGGCTGTGGCGGATGTCGGCCTGCCGCGGCTCGGCGTACGTCGGCACGATCTCGCGCTCGAGGAGGGTCCCGAGGATGTTGAGGAGGCCCGACACCGTGACGCGGTTGCCGGTGCCGATGTTGAAGACCTCGCCCTCGGCCTTCGGCGCCGTGCAGGCGAGCCGCACCGCGTCCACGGCGTCGCTCACGTAGGTGAAGTCGCGGGACTGCTTTCCGTCCCCGTAGATGACGGGCACCTTGCCGGAGAGCACGTGGTGGATGAAGCGCGCCACCACGCCGCTGTGCTCGCTGCCGGGGTCCTGGCGGGGACCGTACACGTTGAAGAACCGGAGGCAGACCGTCTCGAGGCGGTACGTGGTGTAGAAGACCCGCGCCAGGTCCTCTCCCGCGAGCATGCTCGCCCCGTACGGGGAGAACGGCGTCGGGAGCATGGTCTCCTCCTTCGGGAGGACCGGGCTCTCGCCGTACACGCCGGCGGAGGACGCGAAGATGACGCGCTTGACCTTCGCCTCGCGGGCCGCCAGGAGGGCGTTCATCGTCCCCATGACGTTGACGGACAGGGTCGTCTCCGGGTCGTCCACGCTGCGGGTGACGCCGGGGATCGCGGCGAAGTGGAGCAGGTAGTCGCAGCCCTTCGCGACCTTGACGAGCGACTTCGCGTCGCGCACGTCGCCCTCTACGACCTTCACGTCCTTCGGGTTCCAGTCGAAGACGTTCTTCTTGAGTCCCGTGGAGAAGTCGTCGTAGACCGTGACCTTGTCCCCGGCGCCGAGCAGGGCGTCCACGATGTTGCTTCCGATGAAGCCCGCACCACCGGTCACCAGGTACTTCGGCATGGCACCACCTCGGGAGAGTCGGATCCCGGTGGCAAGGCGCGCGCCGTCGAGGCGCTCGCAAGCCCCGGGATCCCCGGAACGAAAGGGCGGGGAAGGTACCGGGAGCCCGAGGGGTAGGGCTACTGGAATGACCACAGACCTCGCAAGTCCTTTCTAGGCAATGACTTGCGAATGCACAGGCAGTATCACGTCGTAGTACGGATTCGACTGGACGGGAATCGTCGCACGAGGTCCGACACGATCCGCTCGGCGGCGTGGCCGTCCCAGAGAGGGGACCGGCGACGGGCGCCCCGGGGGTGCGCGGCCGCGTCCTCGATCGCCGCGGGCAGACGGCGCGGGTCTCCTCCGAGGAGCCGGTTCGTGCCGTGGGAGACGGTCATCGGGCGCTCGGTCGTGCGGCGGAGGGTGAGGCAAGGCACCCCCAGCACGGCCGCCTCCTCGGGCAGCCCCCCCGAGTCGGTGGCGACCACGGCGGCGGAGCGGACCCGCGCCAGGAACTCGAGGTAGCCGAGCGGCTCGAGGACCTCGACGCCCGCCGTCTTCAGGCGCCCGGTGAGCCCCGCCTCCTCGAGGCGGCGGCGAGTACGGGGATGCACGGGGAACGCCACCGGGCGTCGGCGCGCCGCACGGGCAAGGGCCTCGCAGAGGGCTGCGAGCCGGCCCGGGTCGTCCACGTTGGCCGGCCGGTGGAGCGTCACCACCACCTCGCCGCGGGCGGCCGGCGCCCGTCGATCGATCGCCGGGAGGGCCGCCCGCAGCGCGTCCACCATCGGGTTGCCGACGAGGCGCACGCGGGCGCGCGGAACGCCCTCGCGACGCAGGTGCACGAGTCCGGCGGGCTCGGACACGTAGAGCACGTCGGAGAGGTGGTCGGTGAGGACGCGGTTGCGCTCCTCGGGCATCGTGCGATCGAAGGAGCGCAACCCCGCCTCCACGTGCGCGAGGGGACGGCCCACGTTCGCCGCCGCGAGCGCGGCCGCCAGCGTGGACGTCACGTCCCCCACCACGACCACGACGTCCGGCGCGAGGTCGTCGAGCACCGGACCGAGCGCGAGCAGGATCCTCGCCGTCTGGGTGGAGGGCGAGCCGGCGCCGACGGCCAACGAGACCCGGGGGGGGGGCAGACCGAGGTCCGCGAGCATCGCGTCGGAGAGCGACGGGTCGAAGTGCTGCCCCGTGTGGACCCACGGCATCTCGACGCTCGCCCGACGCGCGGCGCGGAGCAGCGGCGCGATCTTGACGAAGTTCGGACGCGTGCCCGCGACCACGAGCGCCCGAAGGCGGCGCCTCGGCGTCACTTCTTGAGGACCTTGTTCTCCCAGGCGGTCCGGGCCGCGCGGCAGGAGTCCTTCTTGCGCGGATCGCACGCCAGGATCTCGGGCTCCCGCGTGCCGGGCCACAGCCCCTCGCAGATCGTCTTCGCCAGGGCGCGCGTGTAGGCGTCGTTGTCGGTGAGGAGCTTCAGCACCTTCATCGTGAACATTGCGCGCGGGCGCTGGAGCTTCTTCCCCTGCATCGAGAGGTCGGGGTCGTTGACGAGCGCGATGTCGGCGAAGACCGCCGCCGCCGCCTCCTCGCGGATCTCCTTCGGGGCGGTGGCGTCCTCGACGATGTCGAGGATGTCGTCCACGCGGAGGGGCCGCGCGTCGGCCGCGGCCTTGAGCTGCTCGGCGCCGAGCTCCTTGTAGGCACGCACCTTCTCGAGCCGCGGGTCGGTCTTGGCTCGCACCACCAGGCGATCGAGCCGGGCCATGGCCTTGTCGATGGCCTCCACGCGCGCGCTCGACCTGCGGACCACCGCCGGCCCGGCCAGGGCCGGGGCCGCGGCGAGGGCGACGAGGACCAGGAGCGTCGTCGGTCGGATCATGCGGAGAATCTTACCCGGTTCGCGGCCGTTCGGCCTCCCCGCGCCTCCCGCGGCGGCGGAGGATCCCCCCGCGCCTACCGATACCGCACGTCGCGGGTGAAGGCCTTGCCCTCGCAGCGCACGCAGATCCACTCCTGGACGAACCCTCCGGAGAGCCTCCGGGTCTGCCTCCCCGAACCGTCGCAGGCCGGACAGGGGGAGCGCGCAGCCGCGAGCTCGTAGAGCCCCGACGTCTCGAGGAAGGTCGCCCAGGCGAACTCCAGGCGCTCGGCCGCCGTCGCCGCGGCCCACCATGCCTCACGCGTGGGCAGCTTGGGCACGGGGATGCCGCGCGGGGGGGGCGGAGGGGGCTTGGGGGGCGGGTCCACCACGAAGGTGCCCGTGCCGTACGACGCGGAGCGCCAGCCGTCGGCGGGTCGGGGACGCGCCGCGAAGAGCGCTCTCGCGTCCGCGGCCGTCAGCGACGCGTCCCACTCCCGGAGCGTGTCCGCGAGCTCGGCGAAGGCCGAGTCCACGGCCTCCCTGCGCAGCCAGGCGTTCACGTCGTCGAGCCGAGCGTCGCGCGGCTCCACGCGCGCCCGGATCTGCCGCCGCACGATCTCCTCCAGGCCCTGGCCCGCGAGGGCCGCGAGCGACGCCGCGCGCCGGCTCGCGAGGAACGCGCGCAGAGGTTCGGGGCCCTTGCCCTCGAACGGGAGTCGCCCGCCGGGCATCCACCCGTCGCAGAGGCGCCCCGCCAGGACGCGGGTGGCCTCGTCGGGGGAGAGCAGCAGCTCGGCCGCCCGCGTCCACAGGAGCAGCCGGGGACGGAGCGCGCCCCGGCCGCTCATCGACAGATCGGGGTCGTTCACGAGCGCGACGTCCGCGATCATGCCCGCCACGGCCTCCTCCCGCGCCTCCATCGGGGCGGTGACGTCGGACACGATGGGGAGGAGGTCCCGCACCCGAACCCGCTGCGCGGTCTCCCGGAAGGCCGCCGCGGACAGGCCTCGATAGGCCCGGACTCGCTCGAGGCGCGGATCGACCGGGTCGCCGTCCGCCACCCGCGCCCGCAGCAGGCTCCCCCCGGCCCTCGCACGGGTGCCGCGGACAGGCCCCAAGCCGTCCGGGCCCCCCCTGGGACCGTCGGGGACGAACGAGGGCAACGCCGACGCGAGCAGCACGAGGGCCCAGGGCGGCACGCGCACGCGGCGCCTCCTCCCTCCACCACGAGCCGCAGCTCGGACGGTAAGGGTCTACCTGTACTTGAGGATGATGTCGAAGCGGGCGCCGCCGCAGCGCACGCACAGCCACTCCTGGAGGTACCCGCCGGAGAGCATGCGCGACTGCTTGCCCGCGCCGTCGCAGGCCGAGCAGGGCGTCTTCTCCTTCTTCGGGTTCACCTCGTACAGGCCCGACTTCTCGACGAAGGTGGCCCACCAGAAGTTGCGGCGCACGTCGGTGGTGGCGTCGGTCCACCAGGAGTCCCGGGTCGGCGGCTTCGGCGTCGGGATGTTGGGCGGCGGGCCCTGGTTGCCGCCCTTCTGGGGCTGCGTCGGGCGGGGGTTGCCGCTCGGCGGCTTGATCTGGGGCGGCTCGATCAGGAACGAGCCGGAGTCGTAGCGGGCCGACCGGAAGCTGTTCGGGCGCTTGGGCCGGGCGGCGAACAGCGTCTTCGCCTCTTCGACGGTCACCGAGGGGTCCTTCTCCTGCAGCCGCTTGGCCAGCTCCCCGAAGCCCTCCTCGATGGCGTCCTTGCGGATCCACGCCTGGATGTCGTTGAACGTGGCGTCGCGCACGCGCACCTTGAGCTCGATCATGCGCTTCACGATGGGCTCGAGGTTGCGGCCCGCGAACTCCGCGAAGGCGGCGGCACGCTTCTTGGTGTAGTCGGCCTTGAGGACCTCGAGCTGCTTCTTCACGGGCTCGCTGGCGTCGGGGTGCTTCGTCGCGAAGCCCTCGATGCCCTCGCGCACCCGCTTCCACAGCTGGCTCGACACCGCGTTGCGCAGGTCGTTGAGCGTGCGGATGGCCTCGCCGTCGTTGAGCACGGCGGTCATGCGCGTGACCCCCAGCTGCGCGAGCGAGCGCTGGAGGTAGGTCTCGTCGGCGGCGGCCGTCTCGTAGGCCTCCTTCGCCTCGGCGTAGGCCCCCACGGCCTCGGCGTGCTGGGCCAGCTTGAACCAGTCGCGCGCCTCCTGGGGGTTCAGCTCCTCCCGCTTCTTCGCGATGATCTCGGAGGGCGGCCAGACCTCCTGCGCATCCATCTCGATGTTCTCGCGGCTCACGATCTTGTCGAGCGGGATGCGCAGCGGGTCCTTGCTCGAGATGTTCTTGAGGAGCAGGAAGCCCGCCTCCTGGCCCACGACCACCCCTCGCACCTCCGTCGTGCCGACGTTGAGGCGGTACACGATGAGGACGCCCTGGACGAGGGTGTCGCCGAGCCCCCCCATGCCGAGGCTCTCCTTGATGCGCGTCTCGTCGGGCTTGTCCACCGCGCCCCACGCGATCTCCCGGAAGCCGCCGAGGAGGTAGTCCTCGACCACCAGGATGTTCTCGTTGGTGCGCTCGGCGACGACGCGCCCCTTGATGGTCTCGCCGGTGCGCAGCTTGACGACCTCGGCGGACGCGAGGCCGGCCGGCAGGGAGAGGAAGCCCGCGAGGGTGAGCAGCAGGGCAGAGCGCAGGCGGGGCGGACGGGGGGTCATCTTCGGGTCTCCAGGCTCAACGGAGGTCGAGGGCCGACCGGGTGAGCCACATCGGCGGGAGCCGCCCTTGGCGGAGCTCCTTGCCCTGGTACGAGAGGACGCACTGTGCGACCCAGGCGGGGTCGCCGTTCGGGCTGCGGGCGAACGTCACGGACAGGGTGAACCCCGGCCGCGACGTCGGTACGTTCACGAGGGGCGCGGGCGGCGTCCCGGCCTTCGTCTTGTCCACCGCGTCCTGGGCGAGGGACCGCGCCTCGGGGCGCAGGAGGTCCACCTTCGCCTCGAGGTCGCGCTCCACGCGGTGCACGACGGCCAGCGTGAAGACCGAGAGGATGCTGACGCCCCCCACGAGCAGGAGGGACATCGCGATCAGCACCTCGATGAGGGTGAAGCCGCGCGCGCCACGTCGCGGCGCGGGCGCGGACGGCGGGCAGGCGGGTTCAGCGGCGGCGCGCATATCGGTCCTTGAAAAGCAACGGGATGTCCACGCTCACGCCCTGGCCCACGTAGACGGGCTCGCCGTCCTTGTGCTCGACCGTCGCGCTGCCGCGGCCCCCGCGGGTCACGACGGCCGTCTTGCCCGGGTAGTCGATGCCCGCGAGGGTCGTGCCCATCCACTCCGTGCCCACCTTGAGCCAGCGCTCGTCCGGGCCCGGCTTGTAGAGGAGGTCCACGTTCTCGAGCGTCACCTTCCGGTCGTCGTTGGTCAGGCCGCCCACCAGGGTCGTCTCGCCGCGGCCGAAACCGAAGGGGCCCGGCACCGCCAGGACGAGCTCGACCCTCACCATGGCCGGGAAGACGTCGTCCCGCACGTCCTCCGTGCTGTCCTTCCCCTTCGCCAGGGCGAACTTCGGGTCGAGGGCGCGCGTGCTGTCCCACACGCTCCCTACGTAGGGCTCGCCGTCGGAGACCTTGCCACGGCCCGCACCGTCCTCCCACGACCGCGCGAACACGTTGCGGAACGTCACGCCGAAGTGGATCACGCCCTCGAACACCGGGCGCCCGGCCTTGCGGATCTTGGCGAGGGAGTCGAAGTTGACGGGGTCGAGCAGCGTCCCGGGTCCGCCGACCGGGGCACGGAACAGACGGTAGAGGGTCAGGATCCCCGGCTGATCCGGGTCGTCGGGCACCGCGATCCAGACCACCTCGAGGAGGCCGCCCGGGGCGAGCAGGTTGCCGGTGACGCCCGAGTCCACGGCCGACGGGTCGTAGGCACGCAGCGGGAGGCCCGAGGCGGCGCCCGCCGTGCCCGCGTCGCGCAGGATGGCGTCCTCCGCCTCGCGGGCGTTGCTGCGCACGAAGGCGACGTAGGGCAGCGGGATCGCCTTGTCCGCGGGCAGGTCGCTCAGCTTGATCGTGCCGCTGCGCAGCCGGACGGCGGGCGGCACGGGATCGGCGCCCGGGGGCTCCTGGGCGGCCGGGTCGAGGATGGCGGGGGGAGGCGGGGGCGGGACCTCCGGCGCCTCCACGGGCTTCATGGCCGCGAGGTCCTCCCGGATGGGTGGCAGCGCCGCCTGGAGCCGGTCCTGCATGCTCGTGTCGGCGGTGCCCTCGCTGAAGAGGTTGAGCCCCTGGCTCAGGAGCGAGACGATCGCGATGCCGAGGACCGAGAACATCGCCATCGCCACGAGCATCTCGAGGATCGTGAAGCCGGCCCGGCGGCGGCCCGGCGGGGATCGGCGGAGGGCGGCGCTCACTTCGCACCTCCGACGACGCCCTGGGCGACCACGCGACGCGGCGGCGGCAGGGAGCCGTAGAGCCCGAACCGCACCTCGTGCGCGGAGCCGGCCTCGGCATCGCCCGGCCCGACGAGCCAGATCACCACGTCCTGGGCATGGACCGTGGGATCGAGGCGCCCGTTCGCGAAGGTGACGCGGACCGGCAACGTCGGGCGTACGACCTCCACGTCGAAGGGCAAGGGGCGGACGTCCTCGTCCGTGCGGAAGATGCCGGCCACGTTGAGGGTGTCCACGAGCCCCTGGAACGAACCGGAGCCGGGGGCCGACAGCTGCAGCGTCGCCGCGCCCGAGGGCGGGGTCGGGAACCGCATCGTGGCGCCCGGGTCGTCGGCGCGCGCGGCCTTCGCGGGCCGCTTGTAGCGCTCGAAGCCGTCCACCCGCAGGCTCGGCTCGCGGCCGTCGAAGGAGGCCTCGATCAGCGCCCACGCGCCGCCGCGGACCGGCGCGCCCTTGGTCTCGAAGGTCACGGCGGCGCCCGCGGACGCGGCCTCGCCGGAGCCCGCCGCCACGAGCCAGAGCCGCAGGACGAGGTCGTACGCGTCGGGGCCGTTCACGGAGCCCTTGCGGAGCTCGAGGGTCCAGAGATTCTGGCCCTCCCCCGCGCACTTGAGCAGGGTCCCGGCGCCCCGGCCCGGGGTGGGCAGGATCCACAGGCTCGCGAGCATGCCGTCGGTCATGGCGTAGCCGGAGCGGGTGCCGAAGTCCACCCATCCGCCCGGGCCGAGCTTGGCCGCGCTGCCCGACTTCTCGCTCGGGACGATCTGGACGTCCCCGGTCGGGGCCGCGAGCTCGCCGCTCCCCGAGGCCGACACGAACCACTCCTGCCCTGCGGCGCCGGCGGGGGCCGCCTCGAACGCGGCCGAGAGCACCGTGCGCTGCACCGCGGTCGTGACGGTCAGGCGGTCGTTCCCCTCGGCGTCCTTCACCATGCGCAGATCGAGCGTCGCGCGACGGCCGCCGGCGCTCATGTTCTGGCAGCGCAGCCCGGACTCGCCGAGGATCGAGGACGCCTGGAACGAGCGCGCCGACTTCCCGGCCCCCGTGAGGAAGCCGACCCCCAGCCCGAGCAGGACCGCCATGATCCCCATGACCGTCAGGATCTCGAGGAAGGTGAACCCGCCGTCGCGCGTGCGCGCGAGGTCGGCGGCTCCGAGGGGGGCAGGATTCCGGGGCACTAGCCCGACCCATTCATGAAGGGGACGAGGTTGGGGCCGCGCCTGCGGCCCTGGCGCATCCTACGGCTCACCTGCGTGCCGAAGTCGCACCCGCGAAGCGATCCCTCCTCGGCGTGTGGCAAGAACACGCGATCGTCGGGCTCGCTTCGCGCCGGGGCCGCATGCATCGGCCCCAACGGTTGTCTGTCGTGCGCTCGTCTCATTCGGCTGCCTCGTCCTTCATGCACAGGTCGGGCTAGTTCGAGGTCCAGGCCTTGAGGTCGTCTTCCGTGTTGGGGAGGCCGTCCTCGCCCACGCTGTAGATCTGGTAGGCGCCCTGCTGCGCGAAGGCCCCGTTCTCGTTGCGCCAGGGCTTCGGGAGGAACGCGTCCCCGTGCAGCGGGCTCTCGTCGGCCGAGATGTAGGTCGGGGGGTTCTTCTCGGCCTGCGCGTAGTCGGCGTCGGTGAAGTAGACGAGGGGGTTGCCCCACGCGTCCTTCACCTCCGACAGGGCGGCGATCCCGTTCTTGGCGAAGGCCCGGTCGAGCTCGTCCTTGTCGGTGTTGACGAGGTCGTCGTCGAGCTCGGCGTTGTGCTCGTACCCGGGCATGAGCAGGCACTGCACGAGGGACTCGATGCCCCAGTTCTGGTCGTTGGGGGGCTGGGCCTTGCCGATGGAGAGCTTGAGGCCCGTGACGGCCGGCAGCTTGTTCAGGTCGCTCGGCGGCCACGCCTTGAAGTTGCCGCGCCAGGCGTCGATGTTCGTCCGCATCTTCATGAGGAGGGCGCGCGTCTTCATCTCGGGGCCCTTCTTGCCCACGATCTTGAAGATGCCGACGGAGAGGCCGACGAGGACGGCGATGATCCCCATCACCACCAGGATCTCCATGAAGCTGAACCCGGCGGAGCGGGGGGCGGGGCGGGCGCGCGTCATGGTCACCTCCTGTCCGTGCGGACCACGCGGATGCGGTCTACGGCGATGTCCCAGCGCTGGGCCGTCGTGGACCAGCCGCCGAGCCAGAGCTCGAGGTCCGACTTCTGCCGCTTGAAGAACGGCAGACGATCGCGCAGCACCTCGACCGTGCCGACGCGCACGACGATCGTGCCGTCGTCGTCCACCCGCTCGACGCTCAAGAGGGTGCCCTGACCCGCGGGGTCGTCGGGCCACTCCATCTCCTTGCCGTCCTTCGTCACGCGCGTGAGGTTGCCGTCCTTGTACAGCGGGTCGCTGCCGCCCCCCACCCGCAGGGCGACGAAGCCCTGGTCGTAGAACACCCCGACGCCCTGGTTCTTCGCCAGCGCGCCGCGGGAGCCCGAGGAGGGCTGGACGACCATCCCGAACGTCACCACGCGGTTCGTGGGGTCGCCCGATCGGCTCGTCTTCGACACCTGGACCCAGGCCTCCACGCTCTCGAGCGTGTCCTTGCCGAACAGCGTCTTCGTCCGCGCCCAGACCGTGGGCTCCGAGACGGTGCCGTCGGCGGAGGCTCCGGGGCGCGCGGAGACGCCGTCCTCGAAGCGCAGCCAGCCCCCGAAGGGACCGACCTTGACGCCCTGGGACTCGTTCGTCTGCCAGTCGTTGGAGAGCTTCGGCTCGCCGAAGCCCACGATCTTCTCCCGGAGGTCGAGCCACCGGACGACGCGCTTGCGCGACTCCTGGACGTAGACCATCCAGGGATCCTCCGCGGGGACGTTCTTCTGGCGGAGCACGGCGTCGAAGTCGTTGAGGCACTTGCCGTAGTTCTCGGGGTCGTTGACCCCGAGCCGGTACTTGCAGTAGCCGCTGATGGCGAGGGCGCGCCGCTCCTGGGCGTTGATCTTGCCGATGATCGCCTGCGCGGTCTCGTGCGCCGCCTCGAAGCGCTTGCGCTCCGAGACGTGCAGGGCGGCGAGCTGCGCCAGGGCGTAGCGCACGGCGTAGTCGGCCCCCTTGGGGTCGGCGGCCGCCTCCCGCGCCGCGGCCCGCTGGGCCAGCTGCACCGCGGCCTCGAAGTCGAGCGCGCGCTCCGCGGGCGGGATCCCCTCCGCCACCGCGGCTTGGGCGATGCGCAGGCGCGCCTCGGACAGCCACGGATCGAGCTCGACGAGGTTCGGGTCGAGGCGCAGGGCCGCGTCGAAGCGCGCCTTGGCCGTGCCGAAGTCCTTGCGGGTCGCGGCGATCCAGCCCGACAAGACCTCGACGTAGGGCACCGACGGCGCGAGGTCGCGGGCCCGGTCGAGGGCGTCCTTCGCCTCCTCGACGTTGCCCATCCCGAGCTGGATCAGGGCGCGCCCGAGCTCCGGGCAGACCGTCTCGCCGGGGGTACGGCCGCGGCCCGCGCCGGCGCGCAGGGCGGCGTCGGCCGCGTCGAAGGCGCCCTGGGCGGCGTCCCCGTGACCGAGGCGCAGCTCGGCGAGGCCGAGGTCGTAGAGCGCCTCCGCCCGATGGTGGCGGGCGGCGATGCCGGCCGGGCCGTCTCCCGGGAGCGCACAGGCCTGCGCGAACGTGTCGCGCGCGCCCTGCACGTCGCCGGCGGCGTATTGGATGGCCCCCTTGACGAGGAGCGCCCGCGGGTCGAAGGGAGAGGCGGAGAGGGCGGCGTCCGCCGTGGTCTTGGCCTCGGAGAGCCGCCCCAGCCGGAGGAGCGCCTCCGCCTCGCGGATCGCGCCCTCGGCGCGCCCCCCCGCCTCGCGGGCCGCCTGGTAGTCCTTGAGCGCGGCCTTCGCGTCGCCGAGCCAGGAACGGGCGTCCCCGCGGCCCTCGAGCGCGGCGCGCATGGAGGGTGCGGCGGAAAGCGCCTGGTCGAACAGCTCGAGCGCCCGCTGCGGGAGCTGGAGGCGGTTCAGATAGAGCTCGCCGAGCCACGCGGCGCCGTCGGCCGCGCCGTTGCCGCCCGCGTTCGCCTCGAGATACCGGGCGAGGGTGCGCAGCGTCGCGGTCTCGTCATGGAGGGCCCGATAGGCCTCGAGCAGCGGCAGCAGCACGTCGGTGGGGTTGCGCACCGGCGGCTTCGAGCACTTGTCCAGCGCGATCTCGAGCACCTCGACGGCGCGACGCCAGCCCGCGCCGTCCTCCTTGCCGGTCTGACCGAGGGCCGCCATCGTGGCGGCCACGCTGCGCAGGCCGTCCACCTGCAGGTCGTCGGGGCGCGGGCTCCCCTGGGAGCGGCAGGCCTCCGCGAACTGGTTCGCCACGGTCCGGCGCAGGCGCCAGGTCTTCTTCTCGGCCGGGGAGGTGATCACGTTGAGGCTCTTCGCGCGGCGCACCTGGGTGGGGTCGGCGGCCAGCTTCTTCGCCGCCTCCTCCGACCCGATCATCGCGTAGGTGACCTCGATCGCGTCCCAGGCCTTCTCCCAGCCGGGAGGGGCCTCGCCGGCGGCGAGGATCCACTTGCGCGTCTCGTACTCGGGCTTGCGCTCGTCGAAGCCGTCGATCTTCTGGATGTAGACGTACTGGCGGGTCGCCCCCTGCTGGATCCAGTCGAACACGTCCTCGGGCTTGCTCACGTACGGAGAGAAGCCGTCCGCGGGCACCTCGGGGAGCTTGCTGCCGTCCTGCATCTTCACGGACGCGACGGCGCCGCGGTACACGCGACCGGCCTCGGCGCCGACGCCCGGGATCGTGGGCGGCAGGAGGAACGGGAGCGCGACGCCGGGCGGCTCGTCCATGCGCTCGGGGGGCAGCGCGTTGGTGTCGGACAGGGGCTGGAAGGGGTTGCGGGGGCTCCAGGGCTTGAGGCCGCGACCCGAAGGATCGTCCCCGCGCAGGGGGTCGCGCGCGAAGGGCTGGTCGGCCACCTTGACGGCCTTCGTGGGGTCGAGCGCGGTCGTGAGCTTGAGCGTGGCCGGCCGCGGCCGCTCGGCGGGAGGCGCCGTGGGGCGGAGGAGGAGCCACGTGAGGCCCACCACGGCCACCACGTAGAGGAGGAGCGCCTTCTCCTTGCCCAGCGCCTTGTCGAGGGCCGCCGTGACGGCGAGGGCCCCGAGGCCGAAGGCCAGGAAGAGGAGGAACGTGCTGAAGAACCCGGCTGCGATCACCATGATCAGTTCCCGCCCGCTTCGGACTCGAGGCCGAGGGCGACCTCGGGGCGCACGAGCAGACTGTAGACCTTCAGATCGGCGCGCACCCAGCTCTCGCTCTTCGTGGGCGTGCGTTCGACGGTGGACCGCCCGAGCGCCATCGGGCGCCTCGGGTCGGTCATGACGTCGAGGAGGGCGGCGATGCACTCCGGCGTCGCCGTGAGGCTGAGGCTCACGGGCCACTCCGAGACGTACGGATCCGGGCCGGTGCTGCTCCCGCGGACCTCGGGCGGCTGGATGACGATCGCGTCGAGGGACCGGGTCCCCTCCCGGATCGCGACGTCGGAGAGGGTCGCGATGAGGGCGAGGTTCATCACGCGCCACGGCAGCTCGGCGCGGTTCACGCTCGAGATCGCGGCGAGCCCGAACTCGTCGGCGCCGGGTCCGACGTCCACGTCGGCGCGGTTCGCCCGCTGGGCCAGCTGCTGGACCACGTACGCCTTGAAGCGCGAGAAGGACACGTTGGGGTCCTGCTGGCGCAGCGCGTCGAGGATCTGCGGCTCGAGCTCGGCGAACTTCGCGTTCGCCTCCGCGACGGCCGCGGTGTCGCCGTCGAACCGGGCCGGGTCGGTCCCGCGCAGGTAGGCGGCGACGAGGGCCTGGTGCACTCCCGCCTTGAGGGGATCGGCCTCGCCCGCGCGCTGGTCGAGGAGGGGCGCCCACTGCTTGACGCGGCCGTCGTAGACCTCCGCGTTCGCCTTGGTGGTCGAGATCTGCGTCGAGGTCGGCGCGGTCTTGCGCTTGATCGACAGGATCATGTTCTGGTTGGCCTTCTGCCCCGCCTCCGGGTCGTCGGTCATGACGAAGACGACGATCAGCCCGGCGAGGAACACGCCCACGCCCCAGAGGACCGGCGTCCAGAAGGCTCGATACCGCTGCCAGAGCTCGTCCATGGTCAGTTCCCTGCCTTCGTGGGGTCGGGCTTGCCCGCCTCGGGCTTCGTCTCGCGGGAGGCCTTCTCGAGGACCGACTTCCAGCTGTCGGGGTCGATCTCGCCCTTCTGGACGGTCACCTCGAGCCCCTGCACGTCGATGCCTCGCACGGCCTCGGGCTCGCCCCCGCCGTCGGGGACCACGAGCACCGGGCGGCGCAGGATCCAGCCGGCCGCGACCGCCTCGTTGTTGGCCGAGCTCGACTTCACGGGAGCGATCGACAGGCCCGGATCGACGCGCAGCTTGAAGCTGCTGTCGCTGGTCTTGAAGGTCTGGGTCGCCGTGACCTCGAGACCCTTCGCCTTGCCCTCCCGCTTGCACGCGGAGAGGAAGTCGTTGAACACCTTCTCGGGGCTCGACCCCGGCATCACGTTGCCCTCGACCTCGACGTAGGAGCCGCGGTCGGGGAGGGTGACGATCCGCTCCTGGAAGCCGCCGCCCGGTCCCCGAGGCTTGAGGATGGGGTAGGAGCGCTGGCCGTCGAGCACCTCGAGGGTCGTGCGCTTGAGGTACACCTCCGGGTGAGCGCGAAGCCCCCGCTCGAGGAGCCCGAGCGTCTCGGCGTAGAGCACCCCGGGTGTCGCGAGCTCGGCGAGACGCCGATGCTTCTCCCGGACCTCCTGCAGGCGCGTCAGGTGGCCGCGGAACTCCTTCTCGGGCTGGATCGCGAGCCGCGTCTCGTCGCTCTTGAGGACGGCGGACTGCTTGCGGATCTCGTCGGCGGCCGACTGGCGCGAGGTGTAGAGAATGCCGAGCGCGCCGAGGGAGACCACGCCGGCGAGCACGGAGAACACGCCCTTCGTGGCGAAGTCGCGCTTCTTGCGCACGCCCTCGGGCAGCACCTCGAGCGGGAACGCGGCCGCGGCCAGCCGGGACTGGGCAAGGCCCAGCGCCGTCGCCAGCTCGTGCGGACGCTGCTCGACGATCGCGCGCTCGTCGTCGGAGAGCTCGGAGAGGTCGCAGCCCTCGAACGGGTTGAACCGCTCGACCGGCACCCCCATCGACTGCTTGAGGTAGGCGTCCAGGCCCTTGAGGGAGGCGCCTCCGCCCGCGAGGAGGACCCGGTCCACCTTCAGGTCGGGCAGCTTCGTCTGGGCGCGGCCGATCATGAGGGTGGACTGGATGAGCTGGCTGATCTGGCCCGCCGTGCCGACCATCGCGTTGGCGGCCTTCTCGGCCGTCGAGTCGGCGTACCGAGCCTGCCCGCGGGGCGTCACGTCGCCCTTCGTGAGCTTGAGGTTCTCGGCCTTCTCGGGGCTGTAGGAGAAGGCGTTCGCGAGCGCATCGGTGAACGCCTGGCCGCCGGGGCTCGCGTTGCGCGCGAAGAGGAGCTCGCCGCCCCGCTGGATGGCGAGGTCGAGCCCCTGGCTGCCGACGTGGACGAGCAGACAGGTCTCGTCCTCGCGGTAGGTCGCGTTCACGGCGAACGCCGTGAACAGACCCACGCTGTTGGGGCAGCCGCCGGCCACCTTGATGCCCGCGCCCTCCACGCCCGCCATCAGCGGCTCGAGGTAGGCGTTGCGGGCGAGGCACACGAGGACGGTCTCCTCGCCGCGGGTCCCCTCGGGGTCGGGCAGGTTCATCTTCCGCCAGTCGGCGGAGACCTCGCCGCCGGACTGGCCGGAGACCTCGAGGACCTCGAACTTCATCAGGTTGCGCAGGCGCCAGTCCGGGACCGGAGGCACCTGGTTGTACCGGATGATGACGTCCTTGCCCGACAGGCCGAGCGTCGCGGGGATCCCCTTGACGCCCTCGGCGGCCAGACGGCGTCCGGCGTCGGCGGCATCGCCGCCCTCCATCGGCATCGCCACGACCTTGGTGATCGTGTACGACTCGCCCTTCTTGCGGACCCCCACGGCGCGCAGGCTGTGGTGGCCGACCGTGATTCCCAGGCCGGTGCTCGCCATCGTCGTGCGCTCCTATCTGAGGACCGGGACCGCGGCCCGGACCTCCGGCTTGGCCAGGAGGGCGTCCCGCCGCTCCCGCGCATCCTGGATCATCTTGCCGAGCTCCGCGTCGCCGCCGGGCCCGGAGGCCACGGCACCGAGCCGATCGAAGCGGCGGACCACGGCGTCGTAGTAGACGGCCGCCACGGGCTCGAAGCCCTTCTCCTGCTCGAGGAGGGCCGCGAGCCGCGTCAGCCTCCGGACCTCCGGAGCCGCGCGCTCGAGGTCGAGCCGCACGCGGGCGGAGCTCACCCGCTGGGCGAGGTCCTTCACGTTCTGGGAGATCTGGCTCACCACGCCGCCCTCGGGAAACTGGGCCGAGAGCTCCTGCGCCTTCGTCTCCGCGTCGGCCAGCGTCGTGGCGTCGCGGAAGATCTCGTGACGGGCCACCGCCTCGGCGAGGGCCTTCTGGTCCTCCCGGGCCTGGGCCTCGCGGGCCGCGGCCTTGTCGAGGGCCGGCTGACGGATGTCGCGCTGGAACGCGAACTCCTCCGCGACCTGCCGCAGCGCGGCGATGCCGCCCGCCGGGTCCCGTCCCAGGAGCTCGACGGCCTCGCGCAGGCGCGCGCGGCCCCGCTGGGCCTCCGCGTCGAAGCTCGTCATGAGCCGGAGCTCGCCGGTGTCGCCCGTGCGCCAGAGCACGACCCCGAGCAGCGATCCGTCGTCCGCGTCCAGCGTCTTGAGGACGCCGCCCTGGTCGGCCCCCGGGGTGTCGAGGGCCACGAGCGTGGGGGGCCGGACGACCTTCGTCTGCCGTTGCGGGTCGGCCGGGTCGCCGAGCACCGTCTCGAGCGGGAACGGATCGCCGAGGAGCGCCTTGCGCACGCCGTCGAGCGCCTGGCCCCCCTGACCGGGGATGCGTTGGGAGCCGAAGGCGCCGACCACGCCGATGCCGTCCTGCGCATGCGCACGCGGGACCTCCGCGCCCAGCCCGACCGCCTCGGCACCGGGCACGGAGACCGTGGCGACGGGGCCGTCGGCCGTCGTCTTCCAGGTGATCGTGGCGGGCACCTCGCCCTGGTCGTCGAGGAGACGTCCCTTGACCTCGCGGCTCTCCGCGTCGCCGGACGAGGAGACCGCCTCGAAGGCGGACACGCCCCCGAGGACGCGCCCGCCGGGCATCCGCGCCCACGGGGTGGCGCCGGCCAGCAGGACCGTGGCGGTGCGCGCCAGGTCGAGCCCGCCGGTCGAGGCGAGCGACGCGGTCACCCCGCCGGCGACGTCGAACTTCGCGGAGACGGTCTCCTTGGCATCCACCACCTCGAGCCGCAGGTCGTCCAGCTTCACCGTGGTGTCCGGGCCCACGACCACGACGATGCGGGCGCCCTCGGCCCACGGGGGACGGCGGAAGACGCGGGTGAGCGTCTGGAAGGCCCCCGCCTTCGCGGGCGACAGGAGGCGCACGGTCTGCGTCACGGCGGTCGAGCCGGTGCGGACGTCGCCGTACCGCAGCCACTGGACGGCCAGGTCGCCGCGGGACGGACCGTCCCGACGCATCTGCGCCGCCAGGCGGTAGACGGAGCCGGACAGCAGCTCGAGGTCGTCTCCGTAGCGGGCCATCCCGACGCCCGCGCCCTTCGTGGCGTCGTGACGCACCTGGAGCGCGCCGCCGCCGCCGGGACGCCCGCCCGTGGTCCGCGTGGCGGTCGCCGGCGAGGCGTCGTCCACCGACCAGAGGAGGGTGTCGGCGGCGTCGAACCCGCCGTCCCCGAGCAGGTTGGCGACGTCCACGTCGGCGGCGGCGACCTCCTTGGACTCCTTCGAGCCCAGGACGAACGCGCCGGCCCCCAGGGCGGCCAGGAGCCCGAGGGCCGCCAGCAGGCCCCCCGCGCCCCCCCCGGCCTTCACCTTCTCGACGTCCAGCTCCCCCATCATGCCCCAGCCCGCGTCCTCGTCGTCCCCGCCGGCGACGTCCACGTCGGCCATGCTGGGGTCCTTGAAGACGTAGCGCGCGTTGCCGATGCGCACCCGCGCGCCGTGGACGAGCAGCGACTCCGTCACGGGCTCGCCATTGACGAGCGTGCCGTTCGTGGACCCGAGGTCCCGGAGCGTGAACCCGTTCAGGTCGCGCGAGATCTCGGCATGGTGCCCCGAGGCCATCTTGTCCTTGAGCACGACCGTGTTCGTCTCACGTCGCCCGAAGGTGGTCCGGGCCGCCGTGAGGGGTACCCGCTGCCCCTTGGCATCCCCGGCGGTGATCTCGAGGTAGCACTCCCCCGGAGCGCCCCCGCCCCCCCCGGACGCCGCGGCCGACTCGTCCACGAAGCGGATCTTGGTCAGCCCGACCTCGATCGTGTCACCGGGCTTCAGCCGGCGGCGCTCGATCGCCTCGCCGTTGACCCGGGTCCCGTTCGTGCTCTTGAGGTCCACGACCTCGTAGCCGCCGCCCCCACCCCCCGCGACGGGCACCACCTGGCAGTGCCGACGGGAGGACTTGGCTTCCCCCTCGATCACCAGGGTGTTCGCGGCGTCCCGGCCGATCGACACCGGCTCGGTGCCGAGTTCGACAGTCTTGTCGGAGGTCGGGGACTTCTCGGAGCCACCGGGGGCCCCGGACAACAGGATGAGCCGCGCCATCGACTGGAGTCTCCGGTGGGTCATGCGGGGGGGGATCGTCCGTCCCGGCCTGCAAAGACCCGAGCCTGGAACCTACTCGCTGCCCCCCCCGCAAAGCAATGCCTATTCCTAACGCGGCGTTTGCGCCCCGAGGACGCAGAACCGGGGATGCTTCAAGCGGTTAGGACGATTCCCGCCATCGGGTCCGGTCCCGTGGCGGGTGTACCGGGGGGGGATCCCGCGTCCGCGTTTACGGGGTCCGTAAGCCTACGTTGCAGGAGTGGCAACCTAGGTACCACACCTGCAGCGCAACCGATCACTCCGGGGGCTGCTCGGTGTCCATGCCGTAGCGCTCCAGCTTCTTCCGGAGCCCGAGCCGGGACAGGCCGAGCTCGGTGGCGGCTCGACTCTTGTTCCAGCCGTGCCGGACGAGGGCCGCGCGCAGGAGCCGACGTTCGAGGTCCTCGACCAGGGGCTTGAGCCCCCTCACGGGAAGACGGTCCGGATCCGGCGGCTTGTACTCGGTGAGCCGCGGACTGAGGTGCTCGGGCCGCACGCTGCCGCCCTCCGACAGGGCCACGATGCGACGCACCTCGTTGCGCAGCTCGCGCACGTTCCCCGGCCACTCGTAGGCGACGAGCAGGTCGAGGGCCGCCGGCTCGATGCGGGGTCCCGTGGTCCCCGCCGGGGCGGCCTCGGCAAGGAAGTGGGCGAGCAGGGGTTCGATGTCCTCCCGACGGTCGCGCAGCGGCGGCAGCTCGATCACGACGCCCGCGAGGCGGTAGTAGAGGTCTTCGCGGAACGCCCCGGAGGCGAGGAGCCCCGACAGGTCGCGGTTCGTCGCGGCGATGATGCGCACGTCGATGGGGATCGCGACCTTGGCCCCCACGCGCCGCACCTCGCCCTCCTCGAGGACGCGCAGGAACTTCTTCTGCATGTCCGGGATCATCTCCCCGACCTCGTCGAGGAAGAGGGTCCCCTTGTCCGCCTGCTCGAAGAGGCCGGGGTGGTCGCGCACGGCGCCCGTGAACGCGCCGCGCATGTAGCCGAAGAACTCGCTCTCCATCAGCGACTCGGGCACCGCGCCGCAGTTCTCGCCGACGATGCGCGCGCGGCGCCTCGGCCCGTTGAAGTGGATGGCCCGGGCCACCAGCTCCTTGCCGGTCCCCGACTCGCCCACGATCAGCACGGGGAGCGTCAGGTCCGTCACCCGGTCCACCAGGCGCAGCACGTTCTTCATCGCGGGGCTGCGCCCGACGATCTGGTCGTACCGGTACTTGAGCCCCAGCTCGTCGGCCTGCTTCGCGAGGTCCTCCCGCGCGCGGCGCAGCGCGCTCGTGCGCTGCCGCAGCACGCGACGGAGCCGCTCGTTGAGGCGCTCGATCCGGCGCGCCTGGCGGACGGCCTCGCGACGGCGGTCGGCCGCCTCGCGCCGCTGCCGGCACTGCTCGAGCGCGACGGCCGCCTGCGCGGAGAAGCCCTCCAGCAGGCGCACGTCGCGGGGCTTGAAGGCCCCGGCCCGGGACGCGTCGTCCACGTAGATCGCGCCGAGCACCGTGTCGCCCACCATCATGGGGACGCACACGACGCTGTGCAGGCCGAGCGACATCACGCTGTCCGAGCCGTCGAACCTCCCGTCGTGGGCGGCGTCGTCCACGAGCAGGCTGCGCCGCTCGCGGATCGCCGTCTGGGCCAGCGAGATCGACACCTCGCTCGCGGGGTCCTCGAGGGCCACGCCGCCCGGGCGCCGCGCCCGACGGACGGTCACGTGGTCCTCGCGCGCGAGCAGCAGCACGCCGCGGCCGGCGCCGAGCAGCTCGACCGCCGCGTCGAGGATCGCGTCGAGGAGGACGTCCTCGTCGTCGAGCGCCGTGATGCGGACGTTCACGGCGACGAGGTGCTCGAGCGCCTTCAGCTCCCGGCGCAGGTCCTCGACCTCCGCCGCGGACGTCGTGCGACCGACCCAAGGCACGGGCCCG
>CAZJJQ010000001.1:0-30409 GCA_964546345.1 uncultured Planctomycetales bacterium | reverse complement strand
CGGCACGGGCCGCGCGCACCCGCGCACGCGCCTCCTCAAGGGTGGCCGCGCGCAGGCCGGCGGCGGCCTGTCCTCGCGGAGCGGGCCACGGGCCGGACGGTCTGCTCGAGCTTCCTCGTCGAGTTCCCCCCTCACGGGCGCCGAGGCCGCCTCCCAAGTCGCTGCCTCGCCGGTCGCCAGGAGGGCAGAGACGGCCGCCGACGGCTGTACGCCGAGGTGGACCGGTGCTAGACGCCCGATGAACTGGCCTAGCTCGCCCGCAGCATCTCGTGTCAGTAGCAACCGGGGGGGCCGGCCGCCATGCACACCCGGGGGCCGGCCATGCTCGGGCGCACCGGTTCGCCCCGTGGAGGCAGGCAGCCTCGCCCGCCGGGAGGGCGAGGTTGTGAGGGCCTTCTTGATGGGTGACGCCGTCGCATGCGCCAGGCGCGGCCAGAAGGTCCCCGCGGGCTACTACAACGTAGGGGACATGCCGCTGACGGTCGCGTCGCGCAAGGGCGAGATCGACGTGTGCGGCTCGTGCATGGATGCGCGGGGGATCACCGAGGGCGACCTGCTCGACGGGGCCGCGCGCTCCACGATGGACCAGTTGACCGACTGGACCTTGTGGGCTGACCGAACGATCGTCTTCTGATCTTGACCCCCTGCGTGACCGCTCGCGGGCAGGGGACGCGAACCGGGCTGGTGGCGCACGCGGTACCGCGATCGCGACCGTCGCGGAGCGCCCGCAGGCGGGTGCTGCCGGCGCCCCACCCATACCTACGCGCATGACGAGCATGCGCGGAATGGGTACCGTGCACCCCTCGGCCACCCCGAGAATCATGCCCTCTGCTTCCGGAGTCGTCATGCGCAAGATCCTCGTTGTTCTCGCTGTCGCCGTTGGGGTCGCCGGGCTTCTGACCTCGGCGGGGGCGGACGACCCTGCTCCGGACTGGAAGCCCATCGGTGACCTGCTCGGCATCGCGGGAAAGGTGCTCCCTGACGGAACCTACCGGATCGACGTTCCGCGCGCGCAGCCGCAGCTCCGGAACGAGTTCGGCTTCCCCGTGCCACCGTCCTCGGTCCTGACGTACGCGGCGTTCATGGGGACGCCTGCGGAGTCGTCCGTCGTGGGGGACACGTGCCTCCTGGGCGAGGAGGTCAACCCGGTCCTCGACGCGTTGCGAGCGGGCGGGATCGAGGTCGTCGCCATCCACAACCACATGCTCGGTGGCAGTCCGACGTTCTTCTTCCTTCACTTTCAGGGACGGGGCGCGACGTCTGCGCTCGCGACCACGATTCGCAAGGCGTGGGATGAGATGAAGAAGGAGCACCCACTCCCCAAGCGTGAGCACCGGATGGCCCCGAAGCCAGATTGGAACGCGGTGTCCGCCGCGATGGGCCGTCCCGGGACACTGCTGGAAGACGGCATGTACAAGGTCGGCCTGCCTCACCCGCACCTCGGAACGACGCTCGACGGAAAGCCCGTGCTGGCCGGCGCGGTCCCCGCCTGCTGGGCTGGTTTCGCGCCCTGCGAGTGCGGATTCACGATGCTCATGGGTGATACCTGCCTTCTGCGAAGCGAGCTTCAACAGGCGATCGACGGCTATCGAAAGCACGGGATCCGAGTCGTCGCGATCCACAACCACATGCTCGGCACGAGCCCCGAACTCGTCTTCTGCCACTTCGCGGCCGAAGGAGACGCTGTCGAGCTCGCGCGCGCGATCCGCTCCGTGTGGGAGCCGCTCCTTCCGCCCAAGTAGTTCCGGGCGCCGTCCGCGAACGCGTCAGAGACCGGCGCGCCAATCGGTTCCTCGACGAAGGCGCCCGGCCACGGATCGGAGTCGGGGCCGACGGGCTCAACCAGCGCGGAGGCTCACGCCTCCCCGCCTGGGAGAGTCCCTCTTCGATCCGCTTGCGGCCTCTGCAAGCCGTCGATCGAGGCCGTGTGGCGCGGTTGCTCTCGACCGTGGATGACGGGGAGATCGGCGTGCAACGGCTTCGAAGCGCTGCCTGGAGGGCGGGACTGCGGATCCGGATCATCCTGGCGGACCGCGCGGGCCGCGGCCTACCTGGTGCTGGGGGTCTCCGCGGTGGCGGGCTTCCCGATGGCCACGAGCGCGGACTCGACGTCACTCGGGGACACTGTGCGAGTGTCGTACGCAACGATCACGGTAGAGAGCGCCTCAGTCACCGCGACCTCCTTGACGCCCTTCAGGTCTCGGAGCGCCTTGTTGACCGCTCCGATGCACCCCGCGCAGTGCAACGGCTTTGCGAACACGAACACGGTCGACCTGATCGGCACGACGACCGCAGACTTCGCGCCGGCCTATTTCGCCGCGGCGATGAGCGCGTCGCTCGCCGCAGCACCGACCTCACGCACCACCTTCACCTCGGATCCACTGACGGTCCACTCGGCGGACTTGACGCCTACGACGGCTGTGA
The DNA here is from genome assembly GCA_964546345.1 of uncultured Planctomycetales bacterium. Lineage (GTDB taxonomy): Bacteria > Planctomycetota > PLA2 > PLA2 > JAEUHO01 > JAYTCP01. The sequence continues at coordinate 27,985 of CAZJJQ010000001.1, read as the reverse complement.
GTGCTTTGCCGACCGTGACCACGTCCAGGGTCGAGAGTGGCGCGAACTCCAGGTAGAGGCACTCGAGCTTGGGCGCAGGGGCGGGTGCCGGTGCGTCCTGAGCGAGGACTGCGCCCACGGGAACGGCAGCGGAGAGAAGGGCAAGCGAGAAGACCAGGATGGCGATACGCATGGGAGCTCCGGGAGGGGGGTATGGGTTGCTGAGTGCGCCAGTGCGCATGGGCCGGCGGAACGCGGACTTCATGGCTTCGCAGCGGGGGGGGCGGCCGACGGCTCGTGCACGCCCGGCTCGGAGCCCGGGGCCTGCCCCGGTGCGGGTCGCTCCGGCGGCGATGGCTCCCGTCGCTGACGGACGCGCAATGCCGCGAACAGCGTCGGAAGCACGAACAGCGTCAGGATCGTGGAGGAGATGAGTCCGCCGATGACGACCGTCGCCAGCGGCCGCTGCACCTCCGAGCCGATGCCCGTGTTGAAGGCCATCGGGATGAAGCCGAGGCTGGCGACCAGGGCGGTCATGAGCACGGGGCGGAGACGTTGCTCGGCCGCGGCCAGCACGGCCTGGCGAACACCGACGCCCTGAGCGAGGATCTGGCGAATCGTCGAGACCATCACCATGTCGGCCAGGACGGAGACTCCGGCGAGAGCGATGAAACCGACTCCCGCCGAAATGCTCAGAGGCATGTGGCGGAAGTGGAGCGCGAGCACCCCGCCGACCAGAGAGAAGGGTACGCCGGTGAAGACACGCAGCGAGTCCCGCACGTTGCCGTACGTGGAGTAGACCAGCACGAGGATCAGCAGCAGCGCGATCGGCACGACGTAGCTGAGCGTCTTGGAGGCGCGAACGAGATTCTCGTACTGACCTCCGAATTCGACGCGGCAGCCGCGCTTGCGAAGCTCGTCGCCCAGCTTCTCCTCGATTCGCTCCGATGCCTCGGACACGAAGCTCCCGAGGTCGCGGCCGACGACGTTGGTCGTCACCACGACCCGCCGCTTGCCCCACTCTCGATTGATCACCAGAGGACCGGACAGGCGTTCGACCTTGGCGAGGCTCTTGAGCGGCAGCCGCTGGCCATCCGGCGTTGGAACGATGAGCGTGGAGAAGACGTCCACGTTGTTGACGAACTTCTCCGGAAGGCGAATCGACAGCGGGAGCCGTCGCTGACCGGTGCGGATCTCGCCGACCTCCAGCCCGCCCGCAGCTTCCACGAGATCCAGGACATCCTTCGCTTGCAGCCCGTGCCGGGACAGCGCTTCCTGGTCCAGCGTGACCTCCAGGACCGGTTGGCCGGCGACCGGCTCGACGGCAGGCTCCGCGGCTCCGCGGACGCCCGCGAGGATCGTCTGGACCTTCGTGGCCAACTCCTTGAGAACGTCGTACTCGTCCCCGAAGACCTTCACCCCGACGTCGGTGCGCACGCCGGAGATCATCTCGTTGAACCGCATCTCGATGGGTTGCGTGAACGAGAAGGCCATGCCGGGCAGCGACTTCAGGACGCCGCGCATCCTCTGCTCGAGCTCCTCACGGGTCCTGGCCGCGGTCCACCGTTCGCGAGGCCGGAGCATCACGAACACGTCGCTCACCTCCAGCCCCATGGGATCGGTCGCCACCTCCGGCGTCCCCGTCCGCGTCCAGATGCGTGCCACCTCGTTCGGGAACTGCTCGAGCATCAAGCGCTCGATCCGGGTGCCTATGCGCACGCTCTCGTCCACCGAGACGCCGGGGAATCGCACCGTGTTGATCACGATGGATCCCTCGTCGAGCTTGGGGACGAAGACGGAGCCAAGACCCATGGCGATCGGCACGGTGCCGGCCACCGCGATCAGGGCGGCACTGATCGTGACGATCGGGTGGTCCACGGTGAATCGCACGAGGGGTCGATACATCCACTTGAACACTCGCACGACCCACGGCTCGTGATGTGCGCGTCCGCTGCGTCCCAACGCCAGGCTCGCGAGCACCGGCATGAGGGTCAGGGAGAAGAACATCGAGCCGAGCAGCGCGAACACAACCGTCAGGGCCATCGGCTTGAAGAGCTTCCCCTCGACCCCCTCGAGGGCGAGGATCGGCAGGTAGACGATCATGATGATCAGCTCGCCGAACATCGTCGGCTTGCGCACCTCCTTCGAGGCGCGGGCGACGATCTCGGCCACCGATTGTCCCGGAGGTGCCGCGCCGAGGTGGCGCACCGAGTTCTCGATCATGATGACGGAGCTGTCGACGATCAGGCCGAAGTCGAGGGCACCCAGGCTCATGAGGGTGCCTGCGATCCCCGCGCGGACCATGAGGCTGAACGCGAAGAGCATCGACAGCGGAATGGCCGCGGCGACGATGAGCGCGGCCCGGAAGTTGCCCAGGAAGACGAACAACACGGCGATCACCAGGAGCGCGCCCTCGAAGAGGTTGCGCTTCACCGTCCCGATCACGTGATCGACGAGGTCTGTCCGGTCGTAGACGACGTCGATCTTCGTCCCCTCGGGCAGGGTCTTCTTCACCTCCTCCATCTTCTCCCGCAAGCGCCCGGCGACGACGTGGGAGTTCTCGCCCATCAGCATGAACCCGAGCCCGAGCACCACCTCGCCCCGGCCGTCCGCCGTGACGACGCCCCGGCGGGTCTCGTGCCCGCGGACGACGTCGGCGACGTCACGGACGCGGACCGAGCGCCCGTCCTCGGAGCGGATCGGGATCGCGCCGATCTGGGCCTCGTTGGTCACGATGCCGACCCCGTGCACCAGCAAGTCCTCGCCCGAGGCGCGCGCGAGCCCTCCCCCAACGTTTGCGTTCGACCGCTCGACCGCCTCCACCACGTCTCGTGCGGCGAGCCCGTACTTCACGAGGCGCATCGGGTCGATGACGATTTGAAACTGCATCTCGAGGCCGCCCCAGGCGTTCACCTCGGCGACACCCGGCACGGAGAGGAGCTGTGGCTTGATCACCCAGTCCGTGAGCGTGCGTGTGTCGCCAAGGTCGCCCCCCGGCGCCGTCACGAGGAAGTGGTAGATCTCCCCAAGGCCCGTCGCTACTGGCCCCATCGTGGGCCGCTCGAGGCCCTGTGGAAGCTCCACCGCCTGCAGCCGCTCGAGCACCTGGGCGCGGGCGAAGTAGATGTCGGTCCCGTCCTCGAAGACGAGCGTCACCTGCGAGAGCCCGAACTTCGACATGGACCGGACCAGCTTCAGGCGGGGCAGCCCGCCCATCACCTGCTCGACCTTCGCGCTGATCTGCTGCTCGACCTCTGCGGGCCCCAGCGCGGGGGCGACGGTGTTGATCTGCACCATGACATCGGTGACGTCGGGGAAGGCGTCGACCGACAGGTGCTGGACGGAGTAGACGCCCAGCGCCGCGACGAGGGCGGAGAGGACCAGCACCAGCTTCCGGTGCCGGAGAGAGACTTCGATGATCCAGTTGAGCATTGCGTCCTATCGCCGCGACCGCGGCGTTACTTCTCCACGCATCAACCCGCGCCCATCTCCCCGCGCAGCACCTCCGACTTGAGGGAGAAGCTCCCGACGGTCACGACTCTCTCGCCGGCGACGAGGCCTCCCTTGATCTCGTAGCCGCTCTGATAGGCGATCCCGAGGTCCACGGGTCGCGTCCGGAAGACGTTCGCCGAGGCGGAGGTGAACACGAAGTAGCAGTCACCATCGGTCTGCACGGCGTCTCGGGGCACGATCAGCTTCGGCTCGGGCGGCTTCACCTGGATGTCCACGTGACCGAACATGTGCTCCCGTAGGACCCCCTGTGGGTTCTTGACCTCGGCGACCACACGCAGCGTGCGCGTGCGCTCGTCCACCGACCCGCCGAGCGCGGTGATCCTCCCCGTGAAACGCAACCCCGGCATGCCGTCCATGGTGAACGTGACGCGCTGGTCCTTCTCCACCTTCGTGACATCGGCTTCGTAGACATCGATCGACAGCCACATTCGCGAGGCGTCGGCGACGCTGAACAGTGGTTTGTCCGGTCCCGCGTTCTCGCCGAGCACCGCGCTCGCGTCGAGGATCGTGCCGTCGAACGGAGCCCGAACCTCGATCGTCGAGACCGGATCCTCCGTGCCCTCGAGGGTCTCGATCCGGTCGGCCCCGAGCCCCAGGGTCAGCAGGTGCTGGCGTGCCGCCGACGCGGAAAGCCGGGCCTCCTCGAGCTCGGCCGTCGCGACGAGCAGGTCATGACCGGACGAGATCTTCTTCTCGGTCAGCTCCTTTTCTTGCGCGTGGGTCTTCTCGCGCAAACGCAGCTGGGCGACCGCCTGCCGGTAGGTCGTCGCGGCCTGACCCATCTCGGGAGCCTCGACGATGGCCAAGACCGCCCCTGCCACGACGTCTTGGCCCATGCTCGCTCGCACTTCGCGGACGATGCCCGCGCTCCGCGGGGCGACGCGCGCGTAACGCGTCGGCGCGTATGCGGTCTCGGCCGTCGTCTTGAGGGACTCGGACACGCTCCTGGGCTGCACCTCGATCAGCTGGATCCCGACCCGTTCGGCGACGTCGGGCGGCATGGTGATCCGGACGACGGTGTTGGGACACTCCCCGTCCTTTGGCTCGTGCTCGCGGGCGACGAGGAGTCCCCCCCGAGCGAGCTTCGGGTTGCACTTGTCGTCGGTGGAAAGGGGTACCTGGTGCGTGTCACACCAGTCCTTGCCATGCGTCGCCTCGGGCTGCCATGGCAGGCGGCCGTCATGACCCACGGCGTAGAACGCGAGCGCGATCCCGCCGAGCACACCGAGGCTGACGAGTCCGCGGAGGGCCGCCAAGAGGGCGCGGAGCATGTTCTACTTCCCCGCGTCCGCGCGGCAGTCTTCGCAGAGGTCGGTGTCCTTGTTGTCGTGGTTGGCCTCCCAGCCGCAGTTCTTGCAGAAGTCGTACGGCACCCACTTCTCGCCCTCCTTGACGGCGTACCGCGCGATCTCCACGTACTGGGCCTTGGGGTACTTCCAGCCGAGCACCTTGATCTCCTTGCCGCGCAGCTTCTCGTTGGTGACGACGCCGAAGCCCTTGGCGTTCTTCACGAAGGTCCAGAGCGTGCCGTCGGGAGCAAGCAGTCCCTGTGCGCCCTTCGTGTACAGGGTGTCTTCGGCGTTGGCGCCGAAGCCTTCGAGCGTCGCACCGATGCTGACGATCGTGCCGGGGATCTCGATGCGATCCTTGTCCTCGCGACGCTTCGCCGAGGGCTCTCCGGCGAGGGCGACGCCCGCGACGAGCAGGGCGGCGAGGGTCATGAGGGGAAACAGCTTCGTCTTCACAAGGACTCCTCCTACTTGGGTGGGATGGGGGGAAGCTCGAGCCCCGTCAGGGCCTCGAGCTCCGCGGCGGCCGTGTTCAGCTGGGCCAGCGCTGCCGCAAGCGCCGACTTGGTCTCGCTCAGGCTTCTGCGCGCGTCGATCACGTCGAGGTAGGCGAGCTTGCCCTTCTCGAAGCCGAGGCGCACTTGGGAGAGGCTCGTCTCTGCCGTCGGGACGGACATGGTGGATAGGCGCGTCACCCGCGCCTGCGCCGTGGAGAGATCGCGGTGCACCGCGATGAGGCGCCGCAGCAGCTCCTGGCGCGCAGCCTGGACGCGTGCGACGGCTTGGAGCGATCTCGCTTCCGATGAAGCGACCTTCGCCTGGTTGCGATTGTTGAAGGGCAGGGGGATCCCGATGCCGAGGCTTCCTACGCCCTCTCCGTCGCCGTTCCGTCCGGCCTTCGCCTCCAGCTCGATGTCGGGCGTCTTCTCGGCCCGCGCGGCGGAGATCTGCGCCTCCGCGGCGGCCAGTTCCGCGCGGGCGATCTCCTCCAGCGCGCTACGTCCTTCGATCTGAGCGCGGAGGTCCTGAAACGTCGGAACGGCGTATCCGGGCGCGAGATCTCCCACGACACGATCCGCTGCCAAGCTCGCGGGGCCGATGGAGGCCTCGAGCGTGCGACCTGCCGCCGAGACCGAAGCCTCGGCCGCCTCAAGCTCGGCCTCGGCTGTGGACAGCTCGATGCGCGACTTGAGCACCTCGACCTCCGGCGCTGCCTGAGCGGCAAGCCGCGCCTCCGCAGCGTCGAGCAGACTCCGGGCAACGTCACGCGACTCGTGCGCCGCGTCGCGTGCTCGCCTCGCCGCGAGCAGGTCGATGTACGCCTTGCGCACCCCCAGGAGGATCTCGCGTCGGCGCCATAGGAAGCGAAGCGCGACGACCTCCCGTTCCTTCTCCGCCGCACGGGAGCCGGCCTTGAGGCGGTCGCCGATGACGAGCGGGACCCGGACCCCAACGCGAGCTGTCCCGTTCGAGCGGCTCCCGACGGGGAAGTCCTCATACTCGAGCAGGAGCGTGGGGTTGGGGTAGAGTCGTGCCTCCCAGATGGCTGCGGTCGAGACGTCGATCTCCTTGCGCTCGGCTGCGATCTCCGGATTCGTCTCGTCGGCCGCCGCGCGCAGCTCGGCGAGGGTGAGGCTCGTCGCCCCCCGCCAAGCCAAGGCGGGCGCTGGGACGGCCTCACGGCGCGCACGGGGGAGTCCCGCCTCGAACGACCTGAGGTCGAGCGGAATGGGGCGCGCCTGGGCGCACGCGGACAGCACGAACAGGACGGGGAGCAGCAGGGATCGACGGATCGCTGCGGTGCCTCGACCCGCTCGGATCGACGACTCCTCTCCTGCAATCTCGTTCCGCGAGCAGCGGATCGAGTGCGAAGCGAGGTCACTGCCGACGAACGCTGACGCAGAACAAGAGCGAAACATGCGAGTGCCTCCATGAGATGGAATCCGTCCGGGGACGGCGGCTGGCTCGCGTCGCTTAGATCAGCAGCACCATGGATGCGGCATGCCCGCGGGGTGGCCCGGGGGCACGCACGTCGGCAGCCAGCGCAATGGACACACACGCAGCCGAGGCGTCCAATTCCGGTGCGGGCGTGGGACAGGCGAAGACGACGTGCGCGAGGATCGAGGGGCAGGGCATCGGAGGCAGAAGGCCATGCCCAGCATCCATCAGGGCACACCCCTTACACGGGCCCTGCGGCGACGGCTCGCGACCTGGCGCGGACTCGTTCCCGCACGGATCCTCGTCCGAGCAGCACCCCTCCTCATCGGCGCAGCACTCTGCGATGCTGCAAGGGCACATGCCCCAGATCGCAGGGACGATCGCGAGCAGGAGCACGAGGAGGCGGGCGCCGAGGGTCACGAGTCCCATCCTACCACGGGCCGATCCTCTTCGACTCCCCCGTCATGCGAATACAGGGGCTGCGCCCCCCCCGGGCGCGAGCGTCCTCGGCATTCGGGCGCCGGGGGGCGAGGACCGACCGACGCCGTACGATCCCGACGCGCGCGGACTGTCCCGTGGGCCGAGGCAGGGCGCCAGCGTGCGGTGTGTCGCAGGCCGGGCTATCAGGACCACCGTAGCTCGGGCAAGCAGGTCCACCCCGGGCGCGCGGTGACGTAGGTCCAGGTCGGCCAAGCAGGACCACCCAGCTCGGCCAAGCGGATCCACTCGCGCGCTCGGGCCCGCATTCGTGCCCGTGGCCACGCCGCGCGCCGCACCCTCCCCCGGACACACTCCGTCCGGGAGGGCCCCATGGACGCGCACAGGACCGACATGCACCGAATCCAAGAGCTCGTACGACTACACCGACTTCAACGAACTACGGGCGACATGGCCCGGCTGCTGGGCATGGGCCGAACCGCTTCGTGACACTCTGGAACGTGGGTGGCTCGAGGATGCGCACGACCCGGAGCGCCCCATACGTCTTGGGGTCCGCCGCCACGACGCCCCGACGCTGCCCCGAACGTCACCGTCTCTGGAACAACGGCCACCAGGGCCTTCCCGCGGATGGGGAGGGGAATCGGCACCACGTGCGGGTCTGGGAGACGACATGACTTGTGACGGGGCGCCCCGCCACGGCGCAGTGCGCCCGGTCGGACTCCGGGCGGTCCTACTCCTGCGCGAAACAGCACGACGCGGAGGCGCAGCGACAGGCACGCGAGGCTACCGACCGGGCAGCCGAGGCGTCCGCCGCCCGGTCCAGTTGCGCCACCGCGACGCGACCGGTGCGCGTCGCGGCGGGCCTACGACTCGGGACGCGGGCCTACGGAGTCGACGCCGTCGCGGGGAACTCGGCCCTGGCCAGTGCGTCCAGCACTGCCTGCGGCTTGGCGACCCGAGAGTCGTAAGCCACCGTGACGCGGTCCAAGGCCCCGGCGACCGCGGACTCCTTGGTTCCAGGAACCGCGAGCACCGCACGGTTGACCTTCTTCACGCAGCTCGGGCAATGCAGGATCTTGTCGAATCTGAACGCAGCGACCGTGATCGGGACGACGCCGGCGGTCGCGGCGCCCGAGTCGAGGGCCGCCTTCACGAGCAGCGAGTGGGCGGCCTTGCCGGGCTCCCGCACGACCTTCGCTTCTCTGCCAGGAGCGGTCCATGCGACGGATCTCACGCCGTCGAGCCGGACGAGGGCGTCCATCACCGCCGGCAGCTCCGACTCCTCGACTCCGGTGAACTCGAGGTAGACGAACTCCTGCTTGGGGGCGGGCGTCGGTGCGGCGGTCGGCGGCTTGTCTTCGGCCTGGGCGATGTGAGGGGTCATGGCGAGCAGGGTCACGAAGATCAGCATCTTGACGCGCATGGGAAGGGAACCTCCGGGGGGGCAGGGAGAGGGGAAAGGGGAGGTGCAGGCACAGACTGGCGGCATCGGGACGGACTCTCGTGGTCCACGGTCAGGAGTCGCGGCCCACAGGTCGGTCGGCTCCGGCGCGAAGGAGCCGGAGCCCGTTGGCGATGACGGCGAGCGAGGCGCCCATGTCGGCCGCGATCGCGGCCCACATGCGGGCGGCGCCGATGACGGTGAGCACCGCGAAGATGAGCTTGACCAGGATGGAGAAGACGATGTTCTGGCGCACGACGCGGAGGGTCCTGCGCGAGTGGGCGACGAGCCACGGAAGCTTGGCGAGATCGTCCGACACGAGGACGATGTCGGCGGACTCGATCGCCACGTCGCTGCCCCCCCGCCCCATGGCGATTCCCAGGCTGGACCGGGCGAGGGCGGGCGCGTCGTTGACGCCGTCGCCGACCATTGCCACGGTGCCATAGCGCAGGATCAGCGCCTCGACGGCGGCGACCTTCTCGGCGGGCAGCAGATCGGCCCGCACCTCGTCGATCTCGGCGAGATCGCCGATCGCTCGGGCAGTGGCGGCGTTGTCGCCCGACAGCATGACCAGATGACGGATGCCCGAGGCCCGGAGGGCCCGCACCGCCCCCGCGGCGTTCGGGCGCACACGGTCCGCGATCGCGATGAGCCCGCAGACGTGAGTCGCGTCCCCCACCACGACGACGCTGCGTCCCCCGACGGCAAGGGCCTCCAGGCGGCGGTGCACGTCGGGGGTCTCCTCGCCTCGCTCCTCGAGGTAGCGGTGCGAGCCTAGCCAGAGCTCGACGCCTTCGACTCGCGCCGTGGCGCCCTTGCCTTGGAGGATGCGGAGCCCGACGGCGGGCCTCGTCTTGAGACCCCGCTCCGCCGCGCTCGCGAGGATGGCCTTGGCGAGGGGGTGCTCGCTCGAGAGCTCCAGGCTGGCGGCGCGGGCCAGGAGCTCCCCATCGGTGTGCCCGTCGAGGGGCACCACCTCGACGACGGTCGGCCTCCCCTCGGTGAGCGTTCCCGTCTTGTCGAAGGCGATCGCGTCGAGGCGGGCCGCCCGCTCGAGATGCTCTCCCCCCTTGACCAGGATCCCGTGGCGAGCCGCCGCGGTCAGGCCTGCGACGATGCTCACGGGGGTCGAGATCACCAACGCGCAGGGGCACGCGATCACCAGCAGCACCAGGGCCTCGTACAGGGACGTGTCCCATCCCCGGCCTAGAAGCGTCGGGGGGAGGACGAGGGCCAGGAGGGCCAGGCCGAGGACGACCGGCGTGTAGATCCGCGCGAACCGATCCACCCAGCGCTCCGAGGCGGACCGCTGCGAACGGGCCTCCCCCACCAGCAGGGCAATGCGCGCGAGCGTCGTGTCGCCCGCGAGCTTCGTCGTACGGATCTCGAACGCGGAGTCGCCGTTGAGCGTGCCCGCGAAGACGGGATCACCCGGCCCCTTCTCGACGGCGATGCTCTCTCCGGTGATGGGGGCTTGGTTCACGACGCCCGCCCCCGTGACGACCACCCCGTCGAGCGGGTGTCGCTCGCCGGGCTTGACCCGAATCCGTGCTCCCACCGGGACCGCGTCGCACGGGACCTCCTCGGAGGCGCCGTCGTCGCCGAGGAGGTGTGCCGTCTCCGGCGTCAAGTCGAGCAGCGACCCGACCGCCCGGCGGGCACGACCGAGGCTCCAGGCCTCGATGGCGAGGGAGAGGGAGAACAGGAACGCCACCGTCGCGCCTTCGAACCACTCGCCGATCCAGACCGCCCCGACCACCGCGATCACCATCAGCAGGTGGATGTCCGGCCGCACCCGGCGCAGCGCCGCCCACGCCTTGGGCAGCACGGCGCCGAGCCCCGCGACGATCGCGAGGGAATAGCAGAAGCGCGCCACGACGGGTACCGTGGCAGCGTTTGCGACCCCCTCCGCTCCGAGGGCGGCCGAGATCCCACCTCCCACGACGGCGTGCGCGGCGAAGCCGGCCGCGGCCGAGAGGCCGCTCGCGATCGTGAGGATCGCCCGACCCCGGCGGCCCGAGGTGAGCCCGGCTTCGCTCGCGGGCATCCGCGGACTCCAGGCCTCCCCGCGCATGCCGATGCTCGCGATCGCGGCGAGCAACGCGTCCATCGCGATCCGAGGCTCGCCGTCCACGACGGACAGCGTGCCGGTCAACAGATCGAACCGAAGGCGCTCCTCCCCGCCCAGGAGCTGCCCCAGCACCCGCCGGAGCGGGGCGACCTCCTCGGCACAGTCCATGCCGTGGACGCGAATCACGAGGTCGTCACGCGCCACGCGGACCTGCGGCATCCAGGAAGTGGGAGCGCGACGACATGGGACCGAGATCGGGGCCAGGGACTACCGGGGAAGTCCGGGCCAGCCGGCGGCGCGGGCCGCGCGCGTCCGCGCGCGCGCTTCTTCGACGGTGGCGGCGCGCAGGCCCGCGGCCGCGTCCACCACCGCGTCCGCGGCGAGCACGGTCTCGACGGGAGATCCCGAGGCCACCTCGAGACGTAGACGCGAGCTCGCAAGCAGCGCCGACGACGCATCCACGCGCTTCCGGGCCGCCGAGAGCGCCGCGCCCGCCGCCGTCCAGCGCGCCCGCGCCTCGCCGGCCTCGCGCAGGGCGTCCAGGACGGCCGACTCCACCTCGGCTCTCGCGGCCTCCCGCGCCGACTCCGCGGCCCGGACTGCGCCGGACATGCCGGTCGGCAGCCGCAGCTTCACGGCCCCGAAGAGCGTGGCCGGGTCGAAGGCGAGCCCCGGCTCGAGGATCAGGGACGGGTACTGGCCGCGCACGGCGAGCCGGAGCTCGCGGTCCGCAGCCTCGAACGCGGCGATCCGTCGCTGGATGTCGGCGCGCGACGCGACGAGCGCCGCGGGCGACGGTTCCGGCACCTCGGGCCACGCGGCAGGCACGGGCACGACCCGCACCTGGGACCCGGACGGCAACCCGAGCGCGCGGATCCACGCGAGCCGAGTGCTCGTCCGCTCGGCGACGCGCTCGGCCTGCTCCGCCTTCCAGGCCGCTCCCGTCGCCGCGGCCGCCGTCTCGGCCGAGCCTGCCTCGAGGCCGGCGCGCACGAAGGCGCTGACGTCCACCCGGTACTCCGGCTCGGCCAGCGCGCCGAGGGCCCGCTCGACGGAGAGGACCTCGGCGATCTCGCCGGCGATGGCACGCGCCCGCTCGTGATGCGCCATGTAGGCCTCGTTGCGGCGCGCGCAGGCGAGCGCCACCTCGTAGGGGCGTGTGCCGAGCCCGAGGAGCGAGAGCGCGTCGACCGAGATGCCGATCTCGCCCCGGTGGTCGGAGTCGACGCCCCCCGAGCCCTCCACGGGCTCGCGGGGCGGGTCGACGTTCACAGCCATCGCGTGCGCGCGCAGCGCCGCGAGGTCGGGGTTGTGCTCGATCGCGAAGGCCACGGCGGCTTCGTACGTCCCCACGGAGGGGACGGAAGCGGCATCCGCGCGGAGCGGGCGGCCGACGTCGAGCGGTGCGGCTCGATATCGCGCGCAGCCGAGGGAGGCAAGGGTCGCCGCGAGGGCGACGCCGACGCGGACTCCGGTACGTGCGTTCATGACGACTCCGAGCGCCTCGACCGCCCCGGGGAGCGTCCCCGGGGCGGCGTTCCGTAAGGCGCCTTAGTGACCGTGACCGCCGCTCTCGAGCGGCATCTGGTATGCCTTGCCGCGCACCGTCACGCGGATGCGACCGTCCGGCGGCTCCGCCTTGAGCCCCTCGTGGGCGCCCTGCCAGGTGTCGGCGGTGCCGTCCGGCTTCGCATTCACGGCCGTCAGCACGAGGTCCTTGGGCCCGTCCTTCGTCGCGAGGACGATCGTCGGGGCCGCGGTCGGGACGGGCGTCTTCCCATCCTTGTCGAGCACGTAGACCGTCACGGCTCCGGCCTTGGCGTCGTGGACGATCTCGAGGTGGGCCTCCTCTTCGCCGAGCTCGAGGAGCTCGCCGCCGTGCGGCGCCTTCGCGTGAGCGTGGGCGTCGGCGTCGGCGGGAGGCTTCGCGGCGCCCTTCTCGGGGGCGGCCTTGTCGCCGCAGCCGCCGAGGGAGAGCAGGAGGAGGGGGAGGGCCCCGAGGGCCAGATCACGGATGCGCATGCACGGCTCCTGGAGAGAGGGGAAGGGACGGGAAGGGGGGGGCGCCGGGGGCCGGGCCCGTCGGCGGGGCGTCGGGGTGGAGCTCCTCGATCAGCTCCTCGGCGACGCGGTCGCGGCGCTCGCGGTGCTTCGTGTGGGCCTCCGCCGCGCGCCGTCCGAGGACGAGGAACAGCCCCGGCGTCACGAGCAGGTCGAGGAGCGTGCTGGACACGAGCCCGCCGAGGATCACGGTGGCGACGGGATAGAGGAGCTCGCGGCCGGGCCGGTCGGGGGTCATCACGATCGGCACCAGCGCGATGCCGGCGCAGAGCGCCGTCATCAGGACCGGGATCAGGCGCTCCTTGCCGGCCTTCAAGATCATGGGCACGCCGAAGGGCATGCCCTCCTCGCGCATGAGATGGAGGTAGTGGTCGATCAGCAGGATGCTGTTGCGGGCGGCGATGCCCGCGAGCGAGATGAGGCCCACGAGCACCGCGATGGAGACGGTCTGCTTCGTGTAGACCACGAGCACCACGGCGCCGATGAGGGCCATGGGGATACTGCCCATGACCTGCCACGCGAGGTTGAACGAGCGGTAGTGGCCGTAGAGGATGAAGAACATGGCCGCGAAGGACAGCAGCGTCAGCAGCACCAGACGACGCGACGCCTCCTGCTGCGCCTCGAACTGGCCGGAGAGGCGGACCGTGTAGCCCGGCATGCCGCGCAGCCGCGTGCGGACGGGCTCGAGGGCCTTCTCGAGGTCCTTCACCACATCCCCGAGCGCGCGGCCCTCGACGTTGAGCTGCACGACGATGCGTCTGCTCACGTTCTCCCGGTTGATGTTGTTCGGCGTCCAGCCGACGCGGACGTCGGCGACCTCGGAGAGCCGCAGCCGTTCTCCGTGCTCGGTCTCGAGGACGAGGTTGCCGACCGCCTGCAGATCGGAGCGGTCCTCCGGCCGCAGCCGCAGGATGATCGGGTAGGAGATCTGCCCGACGGTCATCCGGTCGATCTCGCCGCCCTCGAGGCCCAGCTCTACGGCCTCGGCCACGCTTTCCATCTTCAGGCCTCGCGCGGCCATCGCATCGCGGCGGGGCGTGACGTTCACCTGGTGCATCAGGACCTGGGGCTCGAGGATGAGATCGCGCACGCCGGGGACCGGCCTCACGGCCAGCTCGATGTCCTTGGCAAGATCGCGCAGCGCCGTCAGATCCGGACCGAACACCTTGATGGCGACCTGGGCGTTGACGCCCGAGAGCATGTGGGTGAGCAGGTGCGCAAGCGGCTGCTCCACCTCGGTCGCCACGCCGGGGAACTCGTGGGCGAGCCGCTCCCGGATGTCCGCGATGGTGTCCTCGCGAGAGCGTCCGGAGGCAGGGTCGAACGAGACGATCGCCTCGCTCATGTTCACGCCCTCGGCGTGCTCGTCCCCCTCGCCACGGCCCGTCTTTCGACCGAAACCGGCGACACCCTTGACCTCGAGAAGGACCTTCTCCAGTCGCCGCGCGAACGCGTCGGATGTCTCGAGGCTCGCGCCTGGCGGCAGGATCAGGTTCACCTGCGCCGTCCCCTCGTTGAACGGGGGTAGGAATTCGGTGCCGCGGGTGGCCAACACCGCCACGGAGGAGATCCCGGCGGCCAGGATGACCAGCGCGACCGACCACGGATGCCGGCAGGAGAAGGACATCAGGCTCCCCCCCGCGGCCTTGACGCCCCGGACCAGGAAGCCGTCCTTCGTGCGGGCGGTCCCCTTCGCGTTCGGCAGTAGCCAGAGGCACAGGATGGGCGTGACCGTCAGCGAGACGACCAGCGACGCGAGGATGCTCGTGATGTAGGCGACGCCGATGGGCGCGAACAGGCGCCCCTCCATCCCGGCGAGGCCGAAGAGCGGCGCGTACACGACGACGACGAGCAGCGTGCCGACGAGGATCGGCTTGCGGACCTCGCTCGACGCCCGGTAGATGACGAGGATCGGGTGCAGGAGCGATCCGGCGGCGCGGTTCTCGCGCAGCCGGCGGTAGACGTTCTCCACGTCCACGATCGCGTCGTCCACCAGGGCCCCGATCGCCGCGGCGAGCCCGCCGAGCGTCATGGTGTTGATGGACACGCCGAAGGCCTTGAACACCAGCGCGGTGACGGCGATCGAGAGCGGGATCGCGGTCAGGGTGATGACCGTGGTGCGGAGGCTCAGGAGGAACAGGAACAGGATGAGGACGACGAGGATCGCCCCGTCGCGCACCGCGTCCGACACGTTGTCGATGGCGCGGTGGATGAAGCCGGCCTGGTCGTAGATGCCCGGCACCACCAGGACGTCCTTCGGCAGGGAGGCCTGCAGGGCGGCGAGCTCCTCGCGGACGCGGTCCACCAGCGCGACGGTGTCGACCGACGGCTGCTTGAAGACCGTGAGGATGACGCCCGGCTTGCCCATGATGCCGGCCTCGCCCGCCTTGATCGGCGAGGGCCCGAACTCGACCCGCGCGACGTCCGAGACGAGGACGGGCCGGATCGGGTCGCTCCGCACGACCGCGGTCTCGAGGTCGTGCGCGCCCCGGACGAGGCCGGGGACCGTCACGAGCGGGCCCTCGGTGCCGAGGGGCAGCACCCCGCCGGATCCCGCCACGTTGGCGTGGCGGATCGCCTGCTCCACGTCGTGGAGCCCGACGTCGAACGCGCGGAGCGCGCGCGCGTCGGCGACCACCTGGAGCTGGCGGGGGCTGCCGCCGATGGGCACCACCTGGGCGACGCCCGCGACCGAGACGAGGCGGGGGCGCACGATCGTGTCCGCGATCACGCGAAGCGCGGCGGGATCCGTGTCTCCCGACTCGCTTCGGATGCCCACCTGGAGCACCTGGCCCATGATGCTCGAGATGGGCGCCATGGTGGGCTCGACCCCGGGCGGGAGCTGCCCGCTCAGGGACGCGAGCTTCTCCTGGACGATCTGCCGGTTGCGGAAGATCTCGGTGTCCCACCCGAACTCGACGAAGACGACGGAGAGCCCGAGGCCGCTGCTCGAGCGCACCCGCGTGACGCCGGTCGCGCCGCTGACCGACTGCTCGACGAGGCGCGTCACGAGGCGCTCGACGTCCTCCGGGACGAGGCCGTGGGCCTCCGTCATGACGGTGACGGTGGGGCGGTTCAGGTCGGGCAGCACGTCCACCGGCAGCGAGAGCGCCGTCCAGATCCCGTAGATCGAGACGGCCAGGGCGAGGGCGGCCACGGTCCGGCGTCCGCGCAGGCTGCCGGCGATGATCCGATTGAGGTTGATCATGATCGGGCCCGGGCTAGTGGTTGTGGCCGGCGTGGGGATCGGCGCCCCCACCGCCCGCCGCCGCCTGGAGGGCCAGCGCCAGCGCGTACGCGCCGCGCATCACGACGGTGTCCCCGGCGAACAGGCCGCCGTTCGCGGCAGGGACCACGGCCACGCGCGCGTCGAGGTACTCGACGTGTACGGGGACCTGGCGCCAGGTCCGTCCCTCCTTCACCACCACCACCTGGTCGGCGCCCCTCGTGATGAGCGCGCCCGCGGGCAGCACGAACCTGTCGGGCATGTGCTTGAGCGGCACCTGGACGCGGTATCGCGCACCCTCGCGAAACCGCCAGGACCGGGGTTGTGGGGCCGGTGCCGCGGAGGAGTCCCCGGCCGCGGGCGCCACCGCGAGCGGGATGTTGTCGAACTCGACCAGCGGCGCTGCGAGCCCTCCGGCCTCCGCAGGCGGCTCGAATCGCGTGACGCGAAGCCCGGACAGCGTGGGGCCGACGCCCAGTTGCTGCGGCTCGGCGACGAGCGCTTCCCCCCCGGCCAGGGACGCTTCGATCGCAACCACATCGTCCCCCGTCGGGGCCAGACGCAGCGCCATCCGATGCGGAGCGAGCAGCGTGGCGACCTCCCCGCCTCGGTCGATGTGGGCGCCAGCCACGACGCCGAGCACGACCACATCCCAGTCCGGAGCATCGGCGGGTGCCAGGACGAGGACTGCCGGGCGCAAGGCGCCCAACGACGCGAGGGAGAGCACCCCTTCGACCGTCTCACCCGATTGGAGCAACCCTGCGACGTCGAAGAACGCATCCCGGATGCCGGGCCGCGTTCGCAGGGCGTCCTCGAGCTCGGGGGACAGGAGTCCTGCGGCGAACAACTCGCCGACCAGGGCTACGATGAAGGGCGCTGACCGGATGGATTCGGGGAGCAGCGCGACGACGCGATCCGCGGGGGGGCCCCATAACAGGCGCGCGTCGAGGACCCGGTGGACGTCGGGCGCCTTCGGCGCGGGCTGGGTGCCCGCCTCGATGCCCGCCACCTCGTCGGCCGTCAGGCCGTGTCGGCGCGCTTCTTCCCGTGCGATCTCGAGGCTGCGCTGCGCGCGCTGAGCCTCGCGCTGGAGGTCGATCTCCGTCTTGCTGGGGAGGGAGGTGGGCGACGCGCTGGCGCCGAGGATCTTGCGCACGCGCTCGAGCTCGGCGTGGGCGAGCTCGAGGGCGAGCGACGACGTGCGCAGCTCGGCGACCGCGCGGTGGAACTCCTCGTCGAGGCTCCGGAGCAGCGAGTCGGTGAGCGTCAGGGTCGGGCGCGGGAAGGGATCGCGGAGGATCTCCGCGACCGGATCTCCCGCCTTGACGACGGAACCGGGGCGCACGAAGACCCGGCGGAGCAGCCCCGCCACGGGCGCGTAGGCGCGCCGACGGGCGCCCCGGGGCTCCACGACGACGGCCGCCACCTCGCGCGAGCGCACGAACTCCGTGGCCTTGAGCTCGCCCGTCTCGATGCCGAGGTTCGCCAGCGTCTGCGGAGTGAGGCTCGGCGCGCCCTCGTGGGCGGCGTGCTCCCCGGGCGCCTCGCCCGCGTGCTCGCCTTCCCCGTGACCACCCGCGCCCGCCGAGGAGGACTGCTTCCCGGCGACGTAGCCGCCGATCAACCCGACGCCGAGGACCAGGAGCGCGGTGACGAGCCCCGTCAGGAACCTTCCCGCTACCCGGCCCCGACCGCCTCGGACCACGACCGCACCCTCCGCGCTGCTGCTCTCGATGGCCACGACAAGACCCTCCTCCAGATCACGGGACGACACGACGACGGCACGAAGCCGCCGGGGTCACCGGAGGAGGACGGTGGTCCGTACGCTGCGGAGCGCGTCGGGGGGCGCGTCCGCGCGGGGGGCGAGGAGGGAGGGGGCGGCCGCCGTGGCGCCCGCGAGGGCGCTCGAGACGAGGCTGTCGGGCGCGAGCGCGGCCGGGGCGAAGACGACCGACACGGAGGCGAGCCCCGCGTCGAACGGCGTGTCCACGCAGCACCGCTCGTGGGTCGCCGGCGTGGAGTCGTCGTGCTCGCAGCCGCACACGTCGTGGAGGCAGCCCTCCTCGCCGTGGACGTGCCCCTCGGCGTGCGTGTGCGGGATGCCCTGGGCGTGGAGCCGCGCGTGCGCTGCGCCGCACGCAGGGTCCGCCGGGGCGTGCGACTCCCCCGAGTCGCCGTGCGCGTGCCCGTGCTGGCCGAGCGCGACGACGCCGCTGCCGCCTTCGGAGGCGTGGCAGCGACGGAGCGGCACGAAGCCTGTGAAAAGGGCCACCGCCAGCAGAAGCAACGTGGGTAGCCGCGGGGTCATCGGTTCGGAAGCCTACCTCGGGCTGTGGGGACGGCAAGCGAGAAATCAGTTTGGCACACGGACTTGAGGATCGCGGGGGATGCGGCTCCGCTACCAATCCCCCCCGGCTACCGGATCGGCAGGCTCGGATTCGGGACGTGCACCGGGACGCTGACCTGGTTCGGGTGCGCGTTCGTGGTCTCGATCACCTTGTTGCTGGCGTTGACGCTGACGTAGAGGGTGTAGTCGCCCTCGGCCAGGCCCGTGACGTCGACCCACTGGCCGTCGAGGGCCCGGTCGTAGAGGTCGCCGTGACCCGCGGTGAGCCCCTGGTTCTCGCAGTCGTAGCCGCCGCTCGGCTTCGTGTGGGTGTAGTCGATGGAGTCGAGGAGGCAGAAGGCCTGCTTGTGGCCGATGGCGACGATCTGGTTCTGCGCGTTGCGCAGCTCGTAGTTGGACCACCCCTCGAAGTGGAAGTGCCCGTGGCAGGGGCTGTAGACGAAGTCCGCGGCCGTCAGGGGGGGGACGGGCGCGTGCGGGTTGCCGATGTGCGCGTCCGTGTCGCCGTAGTTCACGATCACCGTGCTGAACCTGAGGAGGCGGCGCAGGCCGGTGGCGGTGATGACGCCCTCGACGTACGCGCAGCCGTCGGCGGTGAACGTGTCGTCCGTGAACATGACCGAGGACGCCAGGGCTGCCGCGTCCACCGTGAAGTCCACGCTGTTCGGGGTGGGGATGGCGGGCGTGCCCCCGCCGCCCCCACCACCCCCGCCGCCGCCTCCGCCTCCCCCGCTCCCCCCGCCGCCGGGGGGCGTGGTCACGCGGGTCCCCGAGCCCCCGCCGCCGCAGCCGACGGCCAGACCCAGGCAGAACGCGACGACGACACGGCGCGCGAGGCGCGCGGACGCAGAGCACGACTTCATGCGGGAGCTCCGAGGGCCTGGTCGAGGTCGGCGCGGAGGTCCGCGGCGTCCTCGAGCCCGATGGACAGTCGTATCAGATCATCGGTCACGCCGGTCGCCGAACGCTCGTCGGGCGAAAGGTAGGCGTGACTCGTGTACAGGGGCAGGGAGAGGAGGCTCTCCACCCCACCGAGGCTCGGCGCGTTCGCGATGAGGCGGACGCGATCGGCGACGGCGCGCGCGGCGGGGAGCCCCCCCGCGCAGCCGAAGGTCACGACGCCGCCGAATCCGTCCCGGAGCACGCGCCGCGCGACCTCGTGGTCGGGGTGCGAGGGCAGGCCCGGGTAGAGCACGCGTGCGACGCGGGGGTGACGCTCGAGCCAGGCCGCGACCTCGGCGGCCGTGCGGCACTGCCGCTCGACGCGGGCGGCGAGCGTCTTCATGCCGCGTTCGAGGAGCCAGGCCGCGTCGGGGTCGAGGATGCCGCCGTACACCTTGCGGGCGGTGCGGACCGCCGGGAGCAGGTCGTCGCGGCCGGTGACGAGGCCCGCGAGGAGGTCGCTGTGGCCGCCGAGGGCCTTCGTCGCGCTCTCCCAGACGAGGTCGGCGCCGAGGCCGAGGGGCCGCTGGAGGAGGGGGGTTGCGAACGTGTTGTCGAACACGAGCAGGGCCCCCGCCGCGTGCGCCTTTGCCGCCAGCACCTCCACGTCCACGACCCGCAGGCAGGGGTTGGTGGGGCTCTCGGCGAGAAGCATCCGCGCGCCGGGGAGGGCGCGCGCGAGCCCCGCCGCGTCGTCGAGCGGGACGAACGTCGTGTGGATCCCGAACCTCGCGGCGAGGTCGAGGAGCTGGACCCGGGTCCCGCCGTACAGGTCGGCGAGGGAGACCAGGTGGTCCCCGGCCCGGAGCAGCCCGAGCGCGATCCCCGCGAACGCCGCCATCCCCGACCCGAACAGGACCGCGTCGTTCGCGCCGTGGAGCGCGGCGAACTTCCGCTCGACGGCTTCGAAGTTGGGGTGGCCGTGTCGCGTGTAGAACCCGGGGCGCTCCCCCCGGGAGGCCGCCCGCAGGTCGTCGGTCGTGTCGAATCGGAACGTGCTCGTCCGATAGACCGGGGTGTTCAGCGCCCCGGTGGAAGGATCGGGTCGCTCTCCTGCGTGCACCGACCGCGTGCCGGGACCGTCGCTCATGGGGAGAGCGTACCCGCGGTCGCGCGGAGGGCAGCGGATGCGGACGTCACGGGGAATCGGGGGGGCGCCGGGGGGCAGACCGACCCCGACCGCGATCGGTGGAGGCCCTTCGACACGATGGACGCCGCGAGGGGTACGCGGCACGGATCCGATTGGCCCCGCCGCCGCGCGTTCGCCGGGGGCCTGGCCCCGACGGCCGATGCAGGGTGAGGTGCCCCCCCGGCACCACGTACGGGCGCCGGCGTCCGCGGCGGGGAAGGCCGCACACCTTGGCGACGCCGTATTCCGCATCCACACGGGACCTACGTCCCGAGTGCCGGCGCACGACGCCCACCTGGCTTCGCGCCGCTGGGGTCCCGCGCGGGTGCACGGGATCAGGGCTTCCGGCGCCTAGAGGTCCTTGACGATCGCCTCGAGGACCGAGGCTGAGTCGAGCGCCCCGGCGTAGCGACGGGTCGGACCGGGGACGGCCCGGTCGAGCTTGGGCCCGTCCGCGGAGGCAACGCCGACGAGGACGATGGGGAGCTGACGCGTCCCACGATCGGCGCGGAGCTGCACCGCGACGTGCTTGCCGCGGTCGGCCTGGTCCGCCATGTCGATGACGACGAGGTCGGGGCGCTCCGTACGCAGCGCCGTGCCGATGTCACCACCGGGCTCACCCCCTCGGGCGTCGTGCCCGGCCTTGCGGAGGTAGGCGACGGCCGACACGATCCGCGGTTCCTCGCACCCGAGGATCCAGACCTTGCGCGCCAGCACGGCCTTGTTGACCGTGTACCTGGCCACCCGGGCCGGAGCGGGGGGCGGGGGCGGGGACTTCTTGGGAGTACGTGCGCTCGCAGTGCGTGCCATAAGACGTGGAATCTACCACGGTTCCGTCGGTCGCGCCACCCCCCCGGATGACCGGCACGGCCCTTGCGTTTCCTTCACCCGGGCCCTACTTGCGCTTCGCGGAGAGCGCAAGCCAAGGGAGGCGCCACAGCCAGGGGATGGCGGTGTGGGGACGGATCAGCGCCATCGACTCGTGATCCCCCATGGTTGCGCATGCAACCCCAACCCATCGCCCGTCCTCGGTGAAGACACCCCCACCGCTATGGCCATGCCCGATCCAGGCGTCGGTCTTGATCCAGCTCAGGGAGCCCCGCTCCAGCTCGAGCCCCGAGACCACGCCCCGGGAGACGATCACCCCGGTTCGCGACCGTTCCGAGCCGGACTCCGGGTAGCCCACAGCCCATAGGGGTTCCCCGAGCCGGACGGCGGAGGGGGTCCCCCACCGGACGTAGGGCAGGGCCAGGTCCTTCGACACGGGCCGGCCGTACACGTCGGACACGATGCGGAGCACGGCCAGGTCGAGCGTCGGGTCGGAAGCGATCCGCCGGGCCACGTACCGCTGGCGAGGCGCCTGGCGGAAGTCGTCGGGGAACGCGATGAGGATGTCGTCGGACTGGATGCCCCCCGGCTCGTCTTCGTCCTCGAGCACGTGGCTGCAGGTGACGAGGAAGCCGGAGGGATGGACGCAGACCGCGCTGCCCCCTCCGCTGCGCACCGTCACCTCCGCCACGCACTCGGCGATGCGCTCGGTCGGGCTGAGCTCCTCCGACCGGTGGAAGGGCGGGAACCGGAGGTCCTTCGGGATCTCCGGACGACCGTCGGCCGACGCCGCGACCCGGAAGCGCACCGCGGGTTCGGTTCCGAGCCGGTTCGCGACCCCGACCGTGAGCCTCCCAAGGCCGGCCAGCTCCCCGGTCAGGGGCAGGGACAGGTGTTCGTCCACCCGCTCCTCGAGGGAGCGGCCCACGATCTCCCCGGTGTCCGGTCGGACGACGAGGAGGTCCAGGTCGCTCGAGGCGTCCACCAGCTGGAGCTCGAGCGTCCTCGCTCCCGCCGGGAGCGTCACCTGGAACCAGGAGGCGTAGGCGTCCAACGACTCGAAGTGGCCGTTCGCGTAGACGCCGAGGGGCAGCGACCGCCCCGGACCCTGCGTGAGGCGCGGGGAGGCGTCGGCGAAGGACCGCTCCTCCGCCAGCAGGGTCGCGCGCGGGGCGTCGGGGGACCCCACGACCTCCGCGAGGATCTCGTAGGTGCCGGCGGGCAGGCCGCGGGTGCCGCCGAGATGGACCCCGTCCTCGTCGCCCGTGCGGAGGGCGATGTAGTCGGCGTCCTCCGAAGGGCTCTCCATGCCCTTGCCGCGGCGCACGTACAGGTCGAAGTCCTGGTCCTTGTCACCGACGACGGTGAGATCGACCCCCGGGCACCGGGGAGGCACCTCCAGCCGGAAGGCGACGCGGGACGCCTTGTCCTCCTCGGTCACCTTGAACTCGAGGGGACTTCCGAGCCGGAGGGCATGCGGCCCCACCTTCTTCGGCGCCGGCTCGACCGACATCTCGAGCTGCCCACGCAGGGTGCGCGTCTCGGGCAGGACCTCGAGCGGCACGAGCCCCCGCGGGACGCCGTCCGCCTCGCCGAGGCGGAGGGCCGCCCCGCGCGCCGCGGCGCGGGATCCCCGCCCGCCGGGAGCCTCGTGGCCGCTCGCCCGGACCGCCACCCCTCGCGGCCCCGTCACGACGAGCTCGGGGCGGGTGGCAGGCCACCAGGCGACGGCCCGCAGGGGCCAGGCGGAGACCTTCCCGAGGTCC
The DNA here is from genome assembly GCA_964546345.1 of uncultured Planctomycetales bacterium. Classification (GTDB taxonomy): domain Bacteria; phylum Planctomycetota; class PLA2; order PLA2; family JAEUHO01; genus JAYTCP01. The sequence continues at coordinate 5,017 of CAZJJQ010000001.1, read as the reverse complement.
ATGCCCTGGCCCTCGAGGAGCACCTCGGGCCTGCCTCCGCCGGTCACGGCGAAGGCGAGGTCCACCGGCGCGAAGCCGCGGCGGGACGCCGGGTGGCGCACGATCAGCGTCCACGGCCCCGGCTGGGGATCCGGGAGCATGAGGTGCTCGTCGCCGAGCTCTCCCTCGGCGACCAGGTCGTCGTCGTCGCCCCGGGTCGCGGCTTCCGTCGCCGGCACGACGCCGGGGCGGAGCTCGAGATCGACGTCCACGGGCGACGACGCGAAGACGTGCAGGGCCTTCGCGCCGACCGGCACCTCGAAGCGGCCGAGCCACCGCTCGGTGCCGCGCGGGATCCGGATCGAGGCGGTCTGCCCCTCGACGAGGGTGCCCGCGCCGCCCGCCGCCGCCGGCGGGTCGCCCGCGTGCGCGGGCGGGGGCGTCCCCGCCGAGGCGAGGGCGAGCAGGGCGAGCACCGCGTGCCGGAAGCGCATGGGGACACCGTACCCGAGGTTGGTGGCCGCGGAAGCGGCCCCCTTCGTTACTCGGCTCGTACGCCCCCCGACAGCGACACCGTCCACGGCTGCGGGCCGTTCCCGAGATCGAGCGTCACGGTCCGGCGTCCGACGCCGCCGTGCGGCACGACGATCCGCAGAGGCACGACCGCGCGTCGGAACGAAGGCAGCAGCGCCGTGCGCCTGGAGGGGGACCCCTCCGGCCCGCCGAGGAGGGGCGGGGAGGGCCGCGTCCCCGCCGTCTCGGCGACCGACAGCACGAGGTCGTAGGCCTCCCCGTGCGGCGTGCCGCCGACCCACCGCCCCGACACGCACGTCCCCCCGCGCAGCACCGCGACACGATCTTCGAGCTCGTCGGCGCTACCCGCGCCGTACGGCTCCGCCCCCGCCGGGAGCGCCTCCTCGCGCGTGCGGTCGAAGCCGTGCAGGGCCACGGCATGCGGCCTCAGGGGCACGACCCCGGTGGACCAGGCCGGCTCGCCCTCGCGCCGCGACGGACGCAGCAGGTGCACGGCGACGGCACCACGCGGCGGAACGAGCTCGGTGGCCGGCTCGTCCGCCGCGTCGTCCCTCGACGGAGGGAGGCGCATCCACCCGCGCCGGATCGCCCCCGCTCCCGTGACGGAGGCCCCCACCTCCACGACGGCGGCACGGTCTTCGCCCAGCCCGACGAGCCACGTCTCGCCCTCCCGCGCGGGGATCCGCAGCAGCACCCGCGGTCCGGTGCGCGGGAGCTCGATGACCACGGTGTCCGCGCCGCCGGCGGATCCCCCCGCCAGGGACGTGGAGAACGTCGCGAGCGGAAGGGTCGCCCGTCCCTCCCGGAGTTCCACCTCGAGCTCGTCGCTCGACGCCACCCGACGCGCGCGGACGGAGAGTCCGTCGTGCCCGAGGTCGAGGAGCGGGCCCCTGATCTGCGCCGCCTGGCTGATCTCGACGTCGTAGTCCGCGACGAGAACGTGCGCGTCTCCCAGGAACCCGGTCACCACGCGCTCCACGGGCACGTCGAGCTCGACGGCCCCGCGCACGGCGGGGGAGGACGTCGCGTCCAGGATCCGCGGCTCCGCATCGAGCCGCCGGGCCTCCCCGACCGCGAGCGTGCCCAGGACGGTCCGGCCCCGCCAGACGCGGACCGTCCGGGCGTCGCCTCCGAGGGGGAGGATCTCGTCGAGCGCCGCCTCGATCTTCGCCAACACGTCGGCGGTCTGCCGCACGTGCAGCCCCGGATTCACGTTCACCTCGGGATCGACACCGATGCCCGCGCCCGGCGTTCGCCATGCGGCCTCGCCCGTGCGGTCGTACAGGCGCGCCCCGAGATGCTCGAGCTGCGCACCCACGGCCGCTTCGCCTGTCGTCCACGCCACGCGGACCTCGGGAGGGTCGTTGGCCATTCGCACGAGCGCCCCGGCGACGTCGTAGACGCGCTCGAGGACGTCGGGACCACCGCGCTCGAACGGCCCCCCCTCGGCGCGGCTTGCGGAGGGAGCGGCCGGCGGTTCCCAAGGCGCCGCCTGGCGCCGGAGCGCGTCCGACGATCCGCTTCCATCGTGCCCTTCGAGCACGAGCGTCCACGAGGTCCTCGGGAGCGGCCCCGCGTCCTCGCCCCCGGCCGTGGTTCCGGACGCCGGTCCACATCGCCCGCGGGCCGCCAGACGCGTCGCCGAGGGGGGCTCGCACCGCGCGCCGAGGTCCCTCCCCCCGCCGCCCCCCACCTCCTCGGCGGACTGCTCCTCCCGTGCGGGTTCTCCCGCTCCCACGCCGCGTTCGCCGTCGGCGCACCCGGGCGCTTCTCCCGCGCGTCCGCCCGCCAGCGCACACGCGACGGCGCCGAGGCCGAGCCCGAGGACGATGCCGCCCACGATCCGCCGCACGCGACCCTCCCGACCCGCGCGGCGCGACCGCGCGGCCTGCCCGACCGACCCGGCACGAGGGTCACCCACGTGCGTCTCGCTCCCGTCACCCGGCGTTCACGGGCGGGTCACGCCCGGGGCAGGGATTCCGGGGGGCGCGGGGGGGCGGTAGCGTGGCCCCCCATGAACGACGCCGCCCCCGCCGACGAGTCGCCCCAGATCGAGGTCCACGCCCTCCTCGTGTGCCGGGAGGTGACCGGGAGCAAGACGGGCGGGGTGAGCGTGCGCGAGGTGCTCGACATCGTGCCGGTGCTGAAGCTCCCGGGCGACGCGGGGCCGCTGACGTTCGCCGCGTTCGTGCGCGCCCACCGGGCGGGCGAGGCGAAGGTGCACTTCCGCATCTTCCCCGTGGGCGACCCGAGCGTGACGCTGGTGGACCTGCCGGGGCGGCTCACGGTGAACAAGGGCTACGAGGGCCGACAGAACGTGATCGCGGCAGGCTTCAAGACGCTGACGGTGAAGGCGGGCGGCTGGTTCGGCGTCGAGTTCCGCGTGGGCGAGACGGTCCTCGCGACGACGCGTTTCCTGATCGGCGCGATGGTCCAGAAGGGCGCGCCTGCCCCCGGGACGAAGGACTGACGGAGAGCCTCGGGGACCTCGGGATCGCGATCAGCTGCCCGCGGCGAGCTCGGCCAGGAGGGCGTCCGCGAGGCGGTCGTACTCGGCGGGGTCGTTGTAGACCTGGGCCGAGATGCGGACGAAGCGGCGGACGGGCGTGAACCACTCGATGATCGGGACCTGGACCCGATGGCGCTCGACCAGCGCGGTCTGGAGCGCGGTCTGGTAGGCGGGGACGGGGGCGCCGGCCGCGGGAGGACGGGTGGCGGAGGGGATCGGAATCGTCGCGAGGGTGCCGATCATGTCGTCGGGGCACGGGAGCGTGGCCCCGAGGCGGGCGGCGAGCCGTGTGCGCATCGCGAGCGCCTTCGCGCGGTTGTGGGCCATCAGCGCGGGCCAGCCGCCGGGGAGGAGGCCCCCGAGGAAGCCCAGCGCCTCGGGCACGCAGAGGTACGGCGTCGGATCGTCGGTGCCGCCCCAGTCGAACTCGAGGCGGAAGCGGGCGCGGTCGGTGCGCGGCGAGTTGGCGCCGTGGCTGATGACCAGCGGCCGCACCTGCGCCTGCCGGTCCCGTCGCACCCACAGCATGGCGGCGCCCTTCGGCGCGCACACCCACTTGTGGAAGTTGCCGGTGTAGTACGCCGCGCCGAGCCGCCGGAGGTCGAGCGGAAGCATGCCGGGGCCGTGGGCGCCGTCGATCAGCGCGTCCACCCCGCGCCGAGCGAGCTCGGCGACGAGCCGTTCGATGGGGAGGACGATCCCCGTGGGACTCGTGACGTGGTCGAGGAGGGCGAGGCGCGTGGTCGGGCGGACGTGCGCGAGCACCGCGTCCACGACCTCGTCGGCCCCCTTCGACGGGAAGGGGATGGGCGCGAGCACCACGCGCGCGCCGGACGCCGCCGCGACGGCCCGCAGCACGTTCGCGCACGCGTTGTAGACGTGGTCCGTCGTCAGGAGCTCGTCGCCCGGCCGCAGCGCGATCGAGCGCAGGACGGTGTTCACCCCCGTGGTCGCATTGGGGACGAACGCGAGGTCGTCCGGGTCGGCGCCCACGAACGCGCCGATCGTCTCGCGCGCCGCGTCGAGCGCGGGCTCGAGCTCTCGCACCATGAAGCGCACCGGCTCGGCCTCGAGCCGCGCCCGCCAGCGGTCCTGCGCCTCGAGCACGGGGCGCGGGCAGGCGCCGAACGAGCCGTGGTTGAGGAACGTCACCTGCGGATCGAGGGTGAAGTGCGCGCGGAAGGGGTTCGGGGGAGGCGGCATCGCAGGAGCGTAACCGGCGGTCCGTCGGGCCGGACGGACTCGATCGAGACCGGCTTTCAGGTCGCCGGGTCGGCATCTGCCCCTCCCCCCCGCGCCCCCCACCTCCCCCCCGCCTTCATCCCGCGCCCTCCCGCCCCGACCGCGACGCTCCCCGTCGCCTCGCCGCGAAGGGACGGCGCGCGGGGACGGGGATAGGCTCTCCGCATGGGTCGGGCCCCCCGCCTCGCGCTCGCGTGCGTGCTGCTCCTCGCGGCGCCGGTCGCGGCCGCGGGGGACCGCGCACAGGCAGTTCGGGAGGCGTTCAAGCCCCTGCGACTGCCCGCGGCGGGGAAGCTCGAGAAGGACGTCACGGCGGCCCTGCCGCCGGGGATCGTCATCGAGGCGAAGCCGTTCCACGACCTCGTCGCGCGCCTCGCCGGGCCCATCGAGGCGGCGCTCGGCGCGCGGGACGCGGCCGTCGGGGCGCTGGCCGATGCGCCATCGGTCGGCGAGGCGGACGCCCTCGCCGCCGGGTGGAAGGTCGTGGACGGCGAGGCCGAGGACCTCCTCGGGCGCGTGGCCGCCGTCGAGGCGCGCTACGCAGGGGTGTACAACCTCGAGTGGGACGCGGCCGGCGAGAAGGAGCGCACCACGCGCAAGCTGACGGCGGTCCTCGTCCCGTTGTATCGACGGCTGCTCGAGCGCGAGGCCGGCCTCGCGGCGCACGTCGCCGACGCGCTCGGGGGGCTGCGGGATGCCGAGGGCGTCGCGTGGCTCGGCAGGACCGTGGCGGCGGACCCGTCGCCGAGCCTG